>JBBIRT010000014.1:4514-31387 GCA_037441725.1 Deltaproteobacteria bacterium
AGGCGAATCTTTTTCGTACGGGACTGTTTTTGAGTGATCATTTCTGGGATAAATTCTGAACGAAGAAATTCGAAATGTTTGCCCTCTCTAAAGAAAAAGGTGAAATTCGTTGAGATGGAGTCCAGGAGATGGATCAATTCCTGACCCGAATGATCCTGGACGATATACTGATAATATTCCTGGAAGGATTTGAATCGGCCACCTTTGATCCTTTGATTTAACCTTGCCTTGACCAGTTCTTTTTTCCCATCCGAAAGATAAATCCCACATTGGTCATAAACCAGGCGTCTGATCTTTGAAAACTCCATTTCGGTCAATTCCAGGGGTTGAAGGGAGAGGAATGATCCTGGCATGAAGAGGACCTCCACTAAATTATTTAAAACAGACCTCAACGGTAAAATCTCCTCCCTGGGTATGAAAAGGGATGGAAAGAATGGGACCTTTTGTAATATGCTTTATCTCATGGCCCATTCCAGAGATCACGGATGGAATGGCCCCCAAGAAATGGTAGCCCATCTCTTCAAGTCGTCTTCTGGCATCGCCGGAGATCATGTTGGTTAATTCTCCTACTGCATCCTTCACTTCATCATTGATATCCTTCTGATCTTCGTGAAACAGGGAGCTCATGATCTTCAGGATGCAATCCTTGGAAAAGGTAATACAGAGGGAGCCCTCAGTATCCCCTGTAATCCCTACGATCCCCGAAATATCGCCAGTGGCTGCGCTTCCCTTTTTGATATAGGGTTTGCCAGGGATGACCTCCATTGAGGCCATCGTCTTGATCACCGAGATCGTCGCTTCTAAGAAAGGATTGATGAATTCTGCTTTTATGCCCATATCCCAATTCCTTTCTTCTCTTATTGCATTCTCACCCTTCCATTTTGGTCAAAGAGGTGGTCCAGGTCTCGCTTCATGATCCTCCAATGTTTTCCCAATTTGATCGCAGGGATTTTCCTTTCCGTGATCAACTTGTATATGGTTGAAACAGGAATTTTCAGATAATGGGAAACCTCTTTGATATTCAAAATCTCATCGAAGGGCCTATTCATATTGCTCCATTCAAATTATTGAGAGATGATCTCAGTTGCTCTCTGTTTCTTCTATATATCGTCATAAAAAGGAGAGAACTTAACAGGAAATCAAATCCTTCCAGTCTTACGAAGAATAGCCCTCTGTTCCTTAAAGATATGGAGCATTAATTGTTCTTGGACAGCCTCTGAGATCTCTATAAATTCCAAGGCACAAACCTCTTTTTTTGTAGAATGCTTCTCAATCCGTTTCACCATCCCCTTTGGGATAGGAAAATGGAGGGTTCCCTCCTCCTCTGGAATCATCAGATCCATTTTCGAAAGTTCCTCTCCGATTTGAATTTCGTGGGGTTGATCTATAAAAAAGGCCAATCCTCCCAAACCATAATCCCTGACCATGGACCTCCCCTCCTCTCCTCGCTTAAAATGAAAAGTAATCTCGGTCCCCACCCTTGCCTTTATTCTGAAAAATCTTCTCCGCTGCCTTCGATAGATGGCTTCTGGAAGTTCTATCCTAAAGGTCTTGGGTAAATATTCTATGACGCGTGTCTTGAATTGACATGTCACTCCATCCTTCTCTACAAATTCAATCAAGATCTCTTGATTCGAAGAATATGAGGAGAGGGCCTTCTCAAACCCTTTGATTTGATCCATCCAAAGATAATAAGAATGCTCCACCCTCTGAAGGCCGACGAGGAGAGAGAGCCATCCATAGTCTGTATTTGGGATCCCCACCCTACAAAAACGTCGGGTATGGATCCATTCCTGGAGCTTATCCAAGAGGTTCTTCCCTTTAATGATCTCAAGGGCTTCGTTCATCTCTATAAGGATTCATTGAGGGGTTAGGAAACAGAAACCTTGGGAGCGATCACTTCTGGGGTGAAGAACTTTTAATGCTGATAGACCATTTCCCCATTTGTAAAATAAGAGGGATTGATTTTGTCCCCCTGAATTCGGCCTTTGTTATGTCATGACCTCCCCACCAGGGTCACCAGATCATTTACAAAACCTTTCATCATTTCAGCCTGGGCGCTCATCTCCTCTGCGGCTGAGGCAGATTCCTCGGCGTTAGCGGCATTCCTTTGGACGACCTTATCCATCTCTGCAATCGCTCGGTTAATCTGTTCAATCCCTTGAGCTTGTTCCTGGGCCGCGACTGCGATCCGGTTCACCAAATCACTCACCTGATGAGCACCCGAAGTGACATTCATAAAAATTTCACTGGTCTGGGTGACAATCTCTGAGCCATTCTTGATCTTCTTCAACGTCTCTTTAATCAAATGGGCTGTATTCTTTGCTGCATCCGTCGCTCGCAAAGCCAAGTTCCTCACCTCTTCGGCCACTACCGCAAACCCTGTTCCTGCCTCTCCTGCACGAGCCGCCTCCACGGCTGCGTTAAGGGCTAATAGGTTGGTTTGAAATGCAATTTCATCAATGGTCTTGATGATTTTAGCTGTCTCCTCACTGGCGCCTGAGATTTCACTCATCGAATAGATAACCTCTTTCATAGCCCGATCAGCCTTCCCCACCACCTTAATGGCATTGGTCATCAATTGATTGGCTTCACGGGCACTTTCAGCATTCTGCTTTGTCATTGAGGCCATCTCCTCAATGGAAGAAGAAGTCTCCTCGATCCCGGCCGCCTGTTCCGATGCCCCCTCTGCCAGACTCCTGGATGCGGATGAAACCTATGAGGAGGCTGAGGCCACGTGTTCTGCATTCCTGGTAAGTCCTGTAATGACACGATGAAGGGAATGATGAATGGATCGATTGATCCATGTCCCCATAAATAAACTCACGAAAACAGTTACCCCCCCCACCAGGGTGATCATCCAGACCATCCTCTTTGCAGCTTTAATTACGGATAGGACCATCTGATCCTGATCTTCCCCGGCTCGGGAGACCACTTCGTGGCTCTTTGCTAAATGGTTGGCCACGAGGTTTCTCATTTTTTGATTCAATCGGTTTAGGTCTTCCAAATATTTTATAGAGGCCCTCATCTTTTCCATGACCCCCTCTTTTCCAGCATAATAGCTTTCCACTACAGACAATGAATTCATATAGAGCGTGATCATTCTTAATCCATCGTTATGACCACTCTCTGCGAGAAGATCCCTCAGTTTTTGCCCTCTGGCATTGGTTTCTTTGAATAGATTTTCGACCAGGGAAGACTCTTGATTGAAATCACCCATTTGTGTGGAATGGATCGAATTATTAATGTGGATCATCAGAGAGGCATTCAGGAGGGAGAGCCCTGAGACCATTGATAGGATCTGATTGGTTTCCTTTAATTTTTCTATGGTTTTGGATGTTTCCTCTTGATTATTTTTTCCATCAGGAAGCTCCGAATCATGGGTCCCTACACTTGACCCTTTCTGCTGGGACCCTTGGATGAAGGATTCCAGGCTTTTCTCCCCCCATGCCAACTTCTCCTGAATGGAACCTGCCACTTTCAGGGCCGATTCCTGGGCCTTGATCTTATGCTCGGTCACTTCAAGAACGGCTTTAGTGATCTCAGAGATGGAATGGTCATCTGTCATCTGACCCCCTCCCCCAAATCGAGCCAATTCTTCAGTAGCTCTTTTCAATTGGGTAAGCGATTGAGTGGTATGGGCTGCCTCTTTCTTATATTCATCGAGGGTCTTTACAGTGGAGAGATTGATGAGATGAGTGGTATGGGATTGAAGCTCCTTTTGATGGTTTAACACCTTTATTTGGTAGGGAGCGGTCTCCTGAGTGAGCTTATCAATATTTCGCTGAGTGGTCCTGGCACTGATCAACACAATAAGGATCATCACGATGATGGCCATCATGATGATCCCGATATTCATTGAGAGTTTCTTTCGAATGGTCATCTCTTCTCCTTATTAAAATTCTTTAAAATGCTCTTTTCCGAGGGGAAGGACCTGCTCAGGGCTTGGTTGTTCCCCCCTTGGCTTTGGAAATGGAGTCTTAACCTCTGATGTTTTAGTTCGATTCATCTCCTTTCTCACTTCATGGCCTTCGAGCTTTTGCCCGTTGTCCCCATCCTTTTTCAATCCCAATCCTATCCGTCTCCACTCCTTAGGATGGTGGTTCCCATTCCCTCCTCCCACCAATCCTACCAATTCACTTACAAATCCCTTCATCCTCTCGGCCTGGGCATTCATCTCCTCAGCAGCCGAGGCTGACTCCTCAGCACTGGCTGCATTTCTCTGAACCACCTTGTCCATCTCTGAAACGGCCCTGTTAATCTGCTCGATCCCCTGAGCCTGTTCCTGAGAGGCAGCAGCAATCTCTCCCAATAACTCACCTACCTTCTTCGCTCCAGTGGCAACTTTCGTAAAGGCCTCATTCGTCCTGGAGACAATCTCTGAACCATTCTTAATCTTCTTGACGGTATCCTCAATCAGGCTTGCTGTATTCTTTGCTGCATCAGCGGCACGCATGGCCAGATTTCTTACCTCATCCGCCACCACTGCAAATCCGGCCCCTGCCTCTCCTGCTCGAGCCGCCTCCACCGCTGCATTCAAAGCGAGTAGATTCGTCTGGAAGGCTATCTCATCAATGGTCTTGATGATCTTCGCCGTCTCCTCCGAGGCGACTGAAATCTCTTTCATGGAATCGATTAATTCCACCATGGATTGATTGGCCTCATCCACCACCCTGGTCGTATCCGTCATTAAAAGATTCGCCTGATTGGCATTATCTGCGTTCTGCTTTGTCATGGAGGACATCTCCTCGATCGAAGAGGAGGTCTCCTCAATGCCCGCGGCCTGCTCCGAAGTCCCCTCTGCTAAGGATCGACTGGCAGAAGAGATCTGTGTCGAAGCAGAGGCGACCTGCCCTGCACCCTCTGTAAGCCCTTCAATCACATGGGAGATGGGCCTTGAGATGGAGTAGGCCATGAAATAGGATGAAATCAGGCCACCCAAGATAAAGAGTCCTACCACCCCAATCATGATATAAAGGGTCTGAGAGATTTCTTTGGAGACATCATCCAGATAGATCCCTGAGCCAATGATCCACCCCCATTCAGGATGCAACTTGACATAAGAAACCTTTTGAACAGGTTCTGAGAATCCAGGCTTGGGCCAAAGATATTCTACAAAGCCTTCGCCCCTTAGCTTACAGGTTTCTACCATCTCTATGAACAGTCTCTTCCCATTGGGATCTTTCTCGTTTGATAGATCTTTTCCATCCATCTCTGTTTTGATGGGATGCATCACCATTTTCGGTTCCATATCGTTGATCCAGAAATAGTCTTCCTGGTTATATCTTAAATTCTTGATGGTCTCTCGGGCCCTCTTTTTAGCCTCATCCAGAGGGATGGCCTTTGCTCTTGTCATTTTTACATAGGAGTCCACCACCCCCCAGGCCACCTCAACCAATTGTTTCGTCTTGGTATATTTTGATTCAACCATGTTCTTTCTCATCTTTGGAACGATCCATGCGATGACCAATGAGAAACAGAGAATGATTGTAATCCCCAATAGAAGAATTCTCGTTGAAATCTTAAATCTCTTCAGCATCTCTTAACCTCCTTTGAATACAATCAGGTATGTTCTTCTTATCCTTTAGACAGTTTTATTCAAAAAAGAAATATCTTCAGTACTAAGCACGCGGTCAATATCGAGTAAGATCTTCACCTCCCCATTCATCTTCGCCATTCCCAAAATGTATTGGCTCTCTGATCCTCCCCCAAAAGATGGGGTCTCCTCAATATCCCCGCCCTTGATGCTTAACACTTCTGAAACCGAATCCACCAAGATCCCCATCAACAGGGATCTTCGCATATCTCCGATCTCTACCACAATGATACACGTCCTCTCCGTGTAATCGACCGAATCCATCCCAAACTTAAGCCTTAAATCCACTACCGGAATGACCTTCCCCCGAAGATTAATCACGCCTTTGACAAAGGGAGGCGTTCTTGGAATGGTGGTGATCGGCATCATCCCGATGATCTCCTTCACCTTCAATATCCCTATTCCATATTCCTCCCCTGCCAATGAAAAGGTTAGATATTTTCCCTCTCGATTCATCACCGTTTTACCCCCTTGATTCAACCCACTGGTCATCTCGGTCATCTCTTGACCTCCTTCTCTTTCTTTCAATCGTCTACCCTTTATATAAAATTTTTTTTAATAGGGTTTTCGGCATAACCAGAAAAAACCTTTAACCCGTTTTGCTCTTAGGCCTCCTCGAAAGGCTCCTGCATATTCAGGTCTAAACTAACCCAATCGGTCCAGAATCGGATTAGAGACTATTGAGGGATGGGAGGAGTAGAGGGTTTCATGGATCGATTCAAAACCTCTCTGACCTTTCTCACCAATTCCTCTGCAGTAAATGGTTTTTGGATATAATTGACTCCTTTCTTTAAAATCCCATGGTGAAGGACTGTATCGTCTGGATGCCCTGACATATAGAGGACTTCAAATCCCTGCCTGTACCTCTGTAACCGATTGACCAACTGAGGCCCACTCATCTGAGGCATGACCACATCGATCAAAATCAGATGGATGGGCTCTTGCCACTGTTCGCAGATCAGAAGCGCCTCCCCAGCATTTGAGGCCTCCAAGGCATCAAACCCCTGCCTTCCAAGGATCTTCACTGCAAGCTTGCGCACATCCTCCTCATCCTCCACCACCAAAATGGTCTCGTTTCCTGAGGGCAGATCCATCTCAGCCAAAGCCTCTTTCTCTACCTCTGAAGGTCCCTCGACCTGGGGGAAGTAAATCTGAAAGGTCGTTCCTTTTCCTACTTCGCTTTCAACCCGGATATCTCCTCCACTCTGTTTCACAATCCCATACACGGTGGAAAGTCCCAATCCTGTTCCCTTTCCTTTCTCCTTGGTTGTAAAAAAAGGTTCAAAAATGCGATCTTTCACCTCTGAGGTCATCCCGACTCCTGTATCACTCACTGAAAGCACCACATAGCGACCTGGGGGAATATCCCCATGATTCCTAATGGAGGCCTTTTGAATGACCCTATTGGATGTTTCAATGGTCAGCCTTCCTCCTGAAGGCATCGCATCTCTGGCATTGACCGTTAGATTAAGAAGGACCTGTTCAATCTGACCTGGATCAGCCCGAATGTGTCCGAGATGATCTCCTAATACCGTCACCAATTCAATATCCTCGCCAATCACCCTTTGAAACATCTTATCCATATCCTTTAGAAGGAGGTTTAGATCAAGGATCTTCAGATCTAATACCTGATGACGGCTGATGGCTAAGAGCTGACGAGTCAAGGTTGAGGCCTTCAGGGTAGCCTTTTGGATCTCTTCAAGATTCTTTCTCAAGGAATCATTCATCGGAAGATCGATTAGGGAAAGCTGAGTGTACCCTTTAATCACGGTCAAAATATTGTTAAAATCATGGGCAATCCCTCCTGCCAATCTCCCGATAGCCTCCATCTTCTGGGCCTGGAGGAGTTTTGCCTCCATCTCCTTTCTCTCACTGACATCATTGACCAGGAGGATAGCCGTCTGAGAATCCTCATCTAAGATGGGTAGAAGGCTTAGGGAAACCAGTTTCCCGTTCAATCTTAATGGGGGCTCACCATTGACAACCTTTCGATGGGGGTCCATCGTTGAAAAAAGGGTTTTAATCCGCTCTCGATCAGCTTCATGAAAAAGATTAAAAAAGTTGGAAGCGAGCAGTTCCTCTTCCGGGACTCCTACCAGAGAGATTGCGGAAGGGTTACAATAGATCACTCTTCCTTGAGAGGTAACTTCCAATATCCCTTCTTCCATGCTCCTTAAAATCACCTCAAAATGCTTTCGATTTTCAAACAATTCCTTGGTAATCTCCCTGGGATTGGCATCCTCTATCCCGATCAGTTCGTTCCTCTTTAACCCCTCCCCCCTTCGGTCTGCTTCGGCTAAGACCGATCGAATATGGTCTGCCATCTTATTGAAAGAGCACTTAGGAATATAGAAATCAGCCCCTAATTTAAGAATCTTTTCTTTTTCTTCAGCGATCATGGCGGAGAGGACGACCAATAAGGTATTTCTTAACTTCGGATCCTTCCGGATAATCTGACAGAATTTCTCCCCATCGATCTTCGGCATGATCAGGTCTGTAAAAATGATATCAGGAGTAACCATTTTTAAGAGATCCAAAGCTGACAGGCCATCCTCTGCAGTAAAGACTTGATACCCTTCCTTTTCTAAGAGATGGGTCATCCATTTCAACATGAGCGGATGGTTATCCACCACCAATATCCTCTTCTCCATTGCCTGCTCCTCTTATTCAGCTTGGAAATACTCCCTCTCTTCTAACCCCTCAGGCCCTTCCTTTTCCCTCTGTTCTGCAATTCGCTTGAGTTCGTTCTTTAGTTTGTGATAAGCCTCGATGGCCTCATGAAGGTGATGGGAACGGGCCTCCATCTCCAATCCCTTGGCCATCTCATAGGCCTCTGTCAATCCCAGACTGGCTGCAGACCCTTTAATGGAATGGGCTGCTTCAACCATCTTTTTAAGATCTCCTGTTTTGATAGCCATCTCTAATTTAAGAAGATGGCCATGACTGGTCTCTATAAAAAGATCGATCATCTCAAGATAGTCTCCCTCGTCAAGATCCACCGTTTGAGCTAATGCCCTGAGATTCATAAAGTGCTCCTTTCAGGTTTTGAATTATCCAGAACCCATTTCTTAATCATTTCAAACACCCTCTCTTTTTGAACAGGTTTAGGAAGATAATCATTCATCCCTGCCTTCAGGCAGGCCTCCTGATCCCCCTGCATTGCATTGGCCGTCACTGCAATGATCGGGATATGCTGACAGGGTCCAACTCGCCGCCGAATTTCAGAAGTGGCCTCATAACCATCCATCCCTGGCATCTGGCAGTCCATGAACACCAAATCGTAAATCGATTGACTGATTTTCTTGATGGCCTCTATCCCATTCTCTGCGGTATCGACCCGGCAGCCTATCTTTTCAAGGATCTTGACCATCATCTTTTGGTTGACCGGATTGTCCTCTACCACCAGAATGAACGGAGACCGTTTGACCCCTTCGTTCTTCTGCTTCTCAAGGCCCTTCTGAGATCCATTTGGGCCAACCCCTTTCTCCCTCTCTTCAAAGAGTCTCCTTAGGATTTGAAACAACCTATCCCTTCGGATAGGACGATTGAGAAAATTTTGAATCCCTGCCTCTCTAAACCTCTGGACATTCCGTTCCTGAGGGGGAGAAAGACCCCAGATGAACAGGTTGTTCATCTCTGATTGGGAGATCTCCCTTGCCATCCCAATGGACCATGGAATCTCAACATCTATAAAAAGAAGGTGGAAAGGTTCTCCGGCCTCATACGATCTTTTTAATGTCAGGAGAATCTCTTCTTGGGTGTTGAGGTGTTCTACATGGAATCAAGATGAGGTGAGGATGGACCGTAGGATACTGAGACGGATGGGATGAGAGTCAAGGATCAAAACCTTCTTCCCCAACAAGGAGGGAAAGACAAATTTTCTTACCAGTCCGTGGTCTGATTTCTTGAACCAGGCCGTAAAGTGGAAAAGGCTTCCCCTGCCAAGTTCACTCTCAGCCCATACATTTCCACCCATCGCCTTTGAAATCTGCCTACAGATCGAAAGCCCAAGCCCTGTTCCCCCATATCTGCGAGTGGTTGAACCATCGGCCTGTTGAAAGGGTTCAAAGATCGCTTCAAGTTTCTCCTTGGGGATGCCAATCCCAGTGTCCCTTACAATCACATGAAGCCTGAGACGACCCTCCTCCTCGCTATCCTGGTTGATCGTAATCTCTATCTCCCCAACTTCGGTGAATTTGGCTGCATTTCCAATGAGGTTTAATAAGACCTGTTCAAAACGGTGTGCATCCCCTTTAATGAAGGCAGGAAGGTTTTCATCAATCCGGCACAAGATCTCCACAGGTTTTCGGTCAATTTTAGGACCAACCATTTTGCACACATTGTATAGGACCTCTTCAGGATCAAAATCGATCTCCTCAAGTTCGAGCTGTCCTGCCTCAATTTTTGAAAAATCGAGAATATCATTGATCAGGGAAAGGAGAGTCTCGCCGCTCTTCTTAATCGTAATGGCAAATTCAAACTGTTCTTCATCGAGCTGGGTCTCAAGGAGCATATCTGTAAATCCGATGACAGCATTCAGAGGGGTTCGAATCTCATGGCTCATATTGGCAAGAAACTGACCCTTTGCCATATTGGCCACCTTGGCCATCTCGAGGGCCTTTTGTAATTCAGCCGTCCTTTCCTGTACAGCCTCTTCAAGATTACGGTTCTGTTCATAGATCTTTCGATAAAGGGTTGAGTTCTCCAGGGCGTGGGAGGAGGTAATGAGAAAAAGGGTGAGAAGGGTTGAGGATAAGTGAGATAAGGCAAATTCATTTCCATCCAAAACACCAATGAACATCCCTACGATCCGTGATCTTGTAACCATAGCATGGAGAACCAATGGATGATTGAAATTTTTTGCCGAAACGGTCACCCCACGGTTTTGATGGATCGCCCAGGCAAACATTCCAGTTTCAATCTGAAATTCCAACTCTTTCTGAAGCGTAGGCCAATCGGATTGAGGCTCACAATCAGCCAAGAAGAAATCGAAGTCAGGTTCACGGACTAAAAAGAAAGCAATACAGCGAAATGGAATCAGACGTTTCAAATGGAGACGGGTGACACTGAGAATTTTGAGAGGTTCTTGATCAGGATTGATACTGCTTTGAAACTCTCCATAGGAAACCATCTGCTCAAGGGCAGCCAGGATCCATTGGTTCACATCCTCAATGGGGATAGGTCCTTTTTCTAATTCCTTCACATACCTTCCTCCATTCAATCCGCTTCTTATCATGACACATCCTTGAGAAGAGAATGGACAATTTCATCCATCTGTTGATCCATGGAATCAATAAGGGAAGAAAGGATTGAGATGGATAGTCCAGTTCCCTCCCAGGCCCTCTCATCAAGAGGGGGGACATAGGATTCGCCGCTACTTCCCCACTTCAAGGCATTCACTAAAATATCAGCGAGATGGACCAGGGTAGCTTCGACAGGGTATTGGATTGCTTTTTGGGGGTTATGATGGAAGGCAACCGCCTCTACCAAACTTCCTGGTAGGTTCCAGAGCTGGAGTAAACGACGTCCTAAAACAGCGTGATCAAATCCTAATCTTTCATATTCGATCCGAAAGAGGAGGTCCTTTTTTGACCGAGATTGGAGGAGGAGTTCACGAGCCAGCTCTCCCTCTCTTTTATAGAGGATCAGCCGTCCAATGTCATGCAGCATGCCCGCAATCAAAAAGCGTTCAACATTCGTCTCATTTCGATAAGTCGCTAAGGTTTTTGCACCCACCCCACAGGCAATGCTGTGACGCCAAAAGGAGTCCATGCTGATGAGGTCCTCTGGAATCCCCTCAAAAAGAGAAGTGATGGAAGTGGCCAGAGCAAGATCACGCAGTTGATTGGTCCCAATGATTACCAAGGCCTGGGTAATCGTTTCAATCCTCGAGGGAAAACCATAGAAGGCGCTATTGACCAGGCGTAAAAGGCGAACGGTCAAACCTGGATCATCGCTGATGATCTTAGCGATATCGGCCATGGAGGTTCGGGGATGATTGATGGCATCATTGATCTTATAATAGATCATAGGTAATGAGGAAACCTCCACATATCCCTTCAAGAGATCATCCAGCTCATGAATCATGTCCATCCCCTCTCGATCCTTCTCGGGCCCTTTTTAAGGTGACCCATCGAAAGACCTCTCGGATGAATGGATGGTTTAAATTGGTATGTCGGAATTCTTCACGAAGCCGTGTCTCCACTTCTTGGATCAGTAGAGGATCTAACTGAGAGGTAATGTGTGAAAAGGTCTCTTCTCGAGTGACCCCCTGAATCTCTGCCTCTACAATCCCCCACATTCTGAAAATCTTAAGATGTTTCTCAGTGATCTCCTGACCTGCACTCAGGATGATAAGGCCACTTCGATCCCTCAAATCCTTTTCTAAAATCATCCCTGGTCGAATCTCTTCAATACCAATGATTCCCATCTCTTAGGCCTACTTTACCTGCTTTCCAACCCTAATCCTCCTCCCCTAATCCAACATCATAAGAAATCAGGGCATAGGAATGGGTATAAGATTCCACAAGGATTTGTCCATCCTTCTCTTTATTTATCGGTTTTTGTTGAGGATTTCTTGAGGAAAAATTTAATCTAATATTTCTCGGATCTTTCGCCCGAGTTCTTGGAAGGTGATGGGTTTTCGAAGCATGGGGACCTCAAGCTCCTGATTGAAATATCTCTGGACGATCTCCTCGCTATAGCCTGTTAAAAAAAGACATTTTAAATTGGGAGAAAGGATTTTCATCTGTTCGAATACCTGAGGACCATTCAGCTTGGGCATGATCCCATCCAGAATGGCAATATCGACCTCATCCTGATACATCGAAAAGAGATCCAAAGCCTCTTGCCCATCGCGGGCCGTGATGACAGTATATCCCAGGCTTTCAAGAAAGAGGCTGAGCAGTTCCCGATCGTCTTTCTCATCCTCTGCAAGGAGGATGGTCTCTCTTCCCCTGGGGAAGGTACGCTCCTCTGATTCCAATACCTCATGGACGAGAGACTCTCGATGAAGAGGAAGGAAGATATCAAATCTTGAACCCCTCCCTAACTGGCTGGAGACCTGGATATGCCCCTGATGCTGTTTTATGATTCCATATACCGTGGCCAGACCGAGCCCTGTGCCCTGTTCTCTGGTGGTAAAGAAAGGTTCAAAAATTCGTTGAAGTGTATTTTCATCCATTCCCACTCCAGTATCAATGACGGAGATTTGGACATATTCTCCAGGGGTAAAATCAGGATGGCGTCTACAGAAGGACTCATCGACGATCGTATTTTGAGCCTGGATAAAAAGGCTCCCCCCTTGGGGCATGGCATTTCTGGCATTGACGACCAAGTTCATTAGAACCTGATCCAATGCATTGGGATCTACATAGATATGCCCTAAATTTTGTCCAAACTCGATCCTCAGTTCAATGTCCTCCCCGATCATGCGGGTGAGCATCTTGGAGAGGTCTCCGATCAAATCAGCCACATTGAGAATTCTTGGATGCAATATCCGCCTCCGGCTAAAAGAGAGAAGCTGCTGGGTGAGGTCAGAGGCCTTTCTCGCTCCCTCCCGGATCTTCATGATGATTTCATAAATTGGATGAGAACGATCGATCTCAAGCAAGGCCAGCTCAACATTTCCCTGAATGACCATGAGCAAATTGTTAAAGTCATGAGCCACACCCCCTGCCAATATCCCAATAGCCTCCATCTTTTGGGACTGGAGGTATTGTTGTTCAAGATTTTTCTGTTCTGTCACATCCCTTAAGATCCCTCGATAGGCCACCACCTTCCCTTCTTCATTTCTTACAGCTGTGGCTGTTTCCAGAACCGTCAGTTTCTCGCCATTCCTATTTTTCATATTCAACTCATAATCTTTCACAAAGCCTTGCTCAGCAAGGAGTTTTTTTAGATTCTCTCGATCTTCAGGATGAAAATAGAACGTTTCAGCAATGTCTACCTCAAGAAGGTCATCTTTGGAGTGATATCCAAATAATTTCAAACCTGCTGGGTTAATATCTATGAATCTTCCCTCTGCGGTGGTGATAAAAATAGCATCTTTCGACTCCTCAAAGAGGGCCCGATATTTCTCTTCTGATTTCATCAATGCCTCTTCGGTCCGTTTTCTTTCGGTGATGTCCTCACAGGCCGTCAAAAATTCACCTGATTCTAAATAGACGGTCATCATATTGACCACCTTCTCCGTTCCATCCTTACAGGTCACGGTAAAGATCCTGGATTTTTTCTCACCCTGCATTAAACTTTCAAGATCATTTTTCCAATTTAAGATTGCCTCTCTCCTAGAGTTCGGGGCAGGAAAGGCCTTTTTAAACCAGGTCCTTCCATCAGGAAGATCAATTAAGTCATACCCAAAAAGCTCTTTAAACCTGGAATCGATACACTTAACCCTTCCCTCCTGATCCATGATCATGAGTCCATAGGGGAGAAGTCCAGCAAGGGCCTGAAATCTTTGCCTCTCTTTCAGCAGTGCCTCTTCAGTCTGTTCTGAGGCTGCCTCTTCCTTCTGTTTAAGGCGATGGCTTTCAAGGAGCTCCCATTGACCTTTTCGTTTGATCACACAGGTTCGATGGAGGTTGACTAAGTCAAGAACTTCTGAAGCTCTGGATTGATCGATTGGATAGCTACAGAGGACGATCATCCTATGTCCCTTGATGATTTGATCGAGTTCCCATTCGTAACGGGTGAACCTCTTCTGATCCTTCCTCTCGACCCAGCCTGCATCGACCGCAACCCTTAACCCCCTTAGCCCTTTTTCAACCCCTTGATTCAATTTCTCAGTCCATCTATGAAGGACCATCTTAGGATTGAACTTTCCATTTCTGAGGTACCATTGGGAATAGGGGATGATCTCAAACTGTTTACTGTTAATAAATTGATTGAAACCGCTAATCCTTTTCCTCATCATCTTTTTGGCCTCTTTCTCATCAAGAGGGTCTGAAGTCACCCATAGGCAGAATTCATTGTCCTCTAATCCTGCCTGAAGAAAAGAGACCAAGGTTTCAATCCAATCCTTTCTTGTTTGATAAAACTGGATAAGATGGGTCCCCCAAAGGACATCCCCAACGAGATCGATTCCGGTTTTAACCCGTTCTCCTTTCATGGAAATAACCTCTATGTTGAAATCTCCTTCTCCAATGAAAAAACCACCCTCTTATAAACGATTAGGGCTTTAATCGCAAGTCAATAGATGGTCCCCTAAACTAAAGGCATACCATGAGCCATGCAGAGCCAGGCCACCGATGGGTGATGTTACCCACCCCTATAAAAATAGGATTCATCCGCTTTATAGGATTTTCAGAGGCATTCCTGCTGGATATCGTTGGATGTCCCCATGGTTGAGTGATGCATTAAGCTAAATCGAAAAAAATAAAATGTGGGGAGATTAAGGGATAGGATGGATGGCCTTTGGGTCGACGGTCTCAGCTATGATCCTGAGGATCTGATTGAAATCAAATGGCTTAGAAATAATGAAATCAACTTTGCCTTCTCCTTTTTTTTGTAAATCCACATCTGCTCCCCATCCGGTGATCATGCCCACAGGGATCCCAGGCCTCATGCTTTTAATTCTCTTACACACCTCCCATCCTGAAAGGTCAGGCATGCCAAGGTCTGTCAGGACAAGATCAAAAGTCTCCTTCTTAAAGAGATGGATTCCATGCTCTCCTGAGCAGGCCTCCATCACCTGGTAATTGAATTTTGATAATCCTCGGGAAAGAACTTCTCTTACATGGGCCTCATCATCGATCACAAGGATCCTTATCCCTTTGGCCGGTTGTTTTAAATCCCTTAAACATTCTCTCTCCTCCTTAGCTCCTAACCCTAAAGTGATGGTGAAGGTTGACCCCTTTTCTTGCTCACTCTCAACTTCAATCTCCCCTCCAAACCGTTTAATGATTCCATAGGCCATGCTCAATCCCAACCCTGAATTTGTAAAGGGTTTTGTGGTAAAAAAGGGCTCAAAGACCTTCTTCCTTACTTCCTCAGGCATTCCTATCCCCGTATCAGATATCTGAACATGAACCCTGCCTTCCCCCTGAATGGTCTTGATTTCGATTCTTCCTCCTTTGGGCATGGCTTCAATAGCATTGAAAATCATATGAGTGATGACCTCTTTCAACTCTGGACCATTGCCCAAGGCAGGGGACACTTCACCCAATTGGGTAACCAGGTCGATCATCATCCCCTTTCCCTGTGCTTCATCCCTCCATTTCGGCCGGGTCATCTCAATGGCCTCTCTCACGATGGTATTCACATCGACCATATAAAGATCGCCCTTTGTCTTATTCTTTGTAAATTCTAAAAGTCGACGGACGGTCTGAGAACTCTCCCTCGCAACCTTTTCAATAATTCTTAAGGATTTGATCTGCTCACTCTCTTTGGCATTGAAGAGCAATAATTGGGCGTTTCCCAAGATGATGGCTAAAGCATTGTTAAAATCGTGGGCCACCCCACTGGCCATTTCACCGATGGCCCTAAGCTTTTCAGCTTGAAACAACTGCTCTTCCATCTTCCTTTTCTCAGTAATATCTTTTAAGAAGGCAATTCGATTGGTATTCCCATGATAATCCCTCACCAGGGCGCAGCTCATCTCCACATTTCGAATCTCTCCATTCTTTCGAAGGATATCGATCTCAACCCGAGGGGGGACCTCCTCTCCCTTTTGAAGGAGTTTATCCCTCTCCATCATCATCTGCCGACTTTTCCCATTAAGGAACTCAAGGAAATCAACCCCCATCAACTCCTCTCGGGGAAGGTCCAAAAGCTCGGCCAATCGTTCATTGACATAGGTCACCCGAAACCCTTCTCCCATCACCAGAACTCCATCCAGTGCACTTTCAACCACATTTCGATATCGTTCTTCAGATATGACATTTTCAATGATGCTGGCAAGATGGATCCCTGCTTTCTCCAATAAATGGACATCCTCCTTTGAAAAGGCATTCAGTTTCTTACTTTGAGCATCAATCACTCCGATCAACTTTCCACCGTTGATGATCGGCACGCATATCTCTGACAGAATCCCTTCTTCTCGATCAATATATCTTGAATCGTTTCGGACATCATTAACCAGAAGAGGGACCTTATGTTCAGCCACCCATCCAATGATCCCTTCCCCGACCCTGATCCTTAAAGGCCTCCCCTTATCAAATGAAAACCCTATGGAAGAAGGATGTAAAATAAGCTGACCGGTATACTCCTCCACCAAGAGGATGGAAAGCCTTTCAAAATTAAAAAAGTGATTGAGAGACTGAAGAATCTCATGGATCATCTGATCAAAGTTGAGGGCCGAATGAGAGATCTTTGTCATCTCATAGAGAATGGTCAATTCATCCAGTCTCCTTTTCGTCTCCTCATAGAGCAGAATCATCTGATCTAATTCAATGGTTTTTAGACTCTTCATATTTATCTTCTTAATGGATCCAGTTTGCTTCAGATTTTAACGAAAAAGTATCAAGGTATCTCATCTTTCAATTTTGATACCATAAACTCACTATCCAATGAAGAGGGATTCTGGTTCTTCTATAACTCAATGATATTATTCAAAATAATAAATATCTCCTATCCCCCTCATATCTCCCATCCTTATGGGCCATGCGTCATAAAAATGACTTTCCCTGTCATCAAAAGGTTATCCCCATAAGATTAACCCCATTGCATAGGGATGGCTAAGGAAAGGATGGGAGGGAAGGATACGGATTCTGAAACCAAATCGCCCTACATCCGAACAAGGGATATTTCCTTTGAAAATCGTCCTCTCTCCCTCTCTTTGAATCGGTTGAAGGGCAATCGTGGAACGATCCAAGAAATTGGCCTTCGAATCGACACGTCCAAAATAGGCCTCCACCAATAGGTCCTCAGGAGAGAGAGGACCCAAGGAGAGGGTGGCTTCTACCTCAAGCACCCCACCCACCTGAATCCCTGTCCGAGTATTGGTTCGCTTTTCTAAAATCTGAAGTTTTGCCCAGTTCTCTTTTAAAAAATGGGCCCAAGCTGTGAATTCTCGAACCCCTTTAAAACCATTTGACTGGATATGATTCAATTGGAGGGAGGAAGGGATGTAGAAACGATGCACATAATCCTCGAGCATTCGATGGGAATTGAATTGGGCGGCTAAGATGGACATCGACCTCTTCATCATCCCAATCCATTCTCGAGGGAGGTTATCCCGACCTCTCTCATAAAAGAGTGGGACGATGGTCTTTTCTAACAAATTGTAGATCATCTCGCTTTCAATCAAATTCTGACCCTCTAAGTCCTGATACTCCTCTCCTGATCCAATAGCACAACCCAAACCTGACTGGTAACCTTCAGCCCACCAACCATCTAATATACTCAAATTCAATGCTCCATTGGCGGAGGCCTTCATCCCACTTGTTCCACAAGCTTCCAAAGGTCGGAGTGGATTGTTTAGCCAGACGTCAGCTCCCTGGACTAAATAACGAGCAACATTGAGATCATAATCCTCGATGAAAACCATTCGATGACAGAATTCAGGCTGCTGGGCCAGATGAATGATCTTCTTGATCACTTCCTTACCTAAATGGTCCTGAGGATGGGCCTTCCCAGAAAAGATGATCTGGACTGGCCTTTGGGGATCATTAAGAATCTTTGCCAAGCGATGAGGGTCTTTCAAGATCAGATCCCCTCTTTTATAAGTGGCAAACCGTCTGGCAAAACCAATGGTCATCGCAGATGGATGAAGGGCTTCTCTGGCTATACGAAATTCTGTTTTGCTTGCCCCTCGCTGGATCAACTGAATTTCCAATCTCCGCCTAACAAAATCGACTAACCTTTCTCGGCGCCGTTCGTGAGTCCTCCAGAGCTCTGCATCAGGAATCCGGTTCACTCTCTCCCAGATCTTCTTATTGTCAGGATCTTCTGCCCACCGCCTCCCCAGATAGCGGTCCAACAGGCTGGCCATATCACTGGATATCCAGGAGGGAATATGAATTCCATTGGTAATCCCCTCGATAGGGATGTCCCTTTCTGGAAGGCCAGGCCACAATCGGTTCCACATTCGGCGAGATACTTCCTGATGAAGACGACTGACCCCATTAATTCGAGCAGACCCCCTTATGGCCATTACCGCCATGTTGAACGGTTCATCCCCTGTTGATTTCTCTGCTCCCATGGAGAGGAAGGTCTCCATTGGGATTCCCATAGAATGAACATATCTTTCCATCACGGTAGAGACCATCTTTCGATCGAACACATCGATTCCAGCAGGGATTGGAGTATGGGTTGTAAAAACACTACTACAATAAACCACCTCCCTGGCTTCCTGAAAGGAAAGTCGATGTTTCTCCATTAGGATACGAATTCTTTCGATGATCGCAAAGGCTGAGTGTCCTTCATTCATATGAAAAACACCTGGTTGGATACCTAACCGATCCAGGGCTCGAACCCCACCGATTCCGAGCACAATCTCCTGTTTCAATCTCACCTGTTGATCCCCTCCATAGAGCGAGGAGGTAATATCTCGATCCTCTTCATCATTCTCTACTGTATTGGTATCAAGAAGGAGAAGAGGAACCCTGCCAACCTGAACCCTCCAGATTCTCACCCTCACCATCCGATCACAAATGGGAACATCAATCGTTAAGAAATCACCCTTTTCATCCCTCTCCAACTGGACAGGGAGATGGTGGAAATCATTATCAGGATAGGTCTCCAACTGCCACCCATCTGCGTTCAGATACTGACGGAAATAACCCTTTTGGTAAAGCAATCCCACTCCAATCAGACGAATCCGTAAATCACTCGCTGACTTCAAGTGATCTCCGGCTAATACCCCAAGGCCTCCAGAATAGATTGGAAGGCAGTCCGTTAATCCATATTCTGCAGAAAAGTAGGCAATGGAAAAATCAAGAGGGGTCCCCAAACCAAAATCATATGTCTGAGTCTCTCCCATATATCGTTTAAACTCCCCATAGATTCGATCCATCTCCAAGAGGAAACCTTCATCCTCTAAGAGTTCCTGAATCCGTCTCTCACTCAGATGCCCTAAGATGGCGAGGGGGTTGTGTTGAAATTCCTCCCACAGATTATGGTCAACGGATCGGAAAAGATCGATGGCATCGATATTCCAGGAGAACCAAAGGTTGCGGGCCATCTCTTCTAATGGCTTTAACCGTTCAGGAATGCTTGGAATCACAGTATAAAGAATGATCTCTTTCATCAAACTCCCTTCTCATCCATTTCAAAAATCCCATGGATGTCTAAGATAAGACCTACATGACCATCTCCCATGATGGTGGCTCCCGCCACTCCTTTGACCTCCTTCAATCTTTCTCCCAGATTTTTGATGACCACCTCTTGTTTTCCAATAAGATCATCCACCATGAGACATTTCTGGACTCCCTCATTTTCCACTACAATGATGAGGGCCTCCCAGGGCTCCTCCTTTTGAGGAACCACGTTTAGAAGACGGTAAAGCCTGATCAACGGTAAAAGACGATCCCTCACTTTGACCAGGCTCCTTCTCTTCTGAATGGTGGTAATCTCCTCAACCCTAGGCCTCAAAGTCTCTTTGATGAACAGGGCAGGAATGATATACTGTTCCATACCGATGCGGACAATAATTCCATCCATGATGGCCAGGGTCAAAGGAACCCGGATGGTAAAACGGCAACCTTTCCCCGGGTTAGAAAAGATTTCTACCTTCCCCCTTAATTTCTCAATGGCCTTTTTCACCACATCCATGCCAACCCCTCGTCCAGAAACATCGGTGACCTGGTCGGCGGTTGAAAAACCTGACTCAAATATAAGATTATCGATTTGATAATCATTCAATGGAGCTCCCTGGGTGAGGATCCCCTTTTCCATTGCTTTTTTAAGAATCTTTTCTCGATTCAATCCCTGACCATCATCCTCAAGCTCAATGATGACATTTCCCCCCTTCTGATAGGCACGCAAAAATATCTTCCCCGTCTCTTCTTTGCCCGCCAAGGATCTCTGAACAGGGGTTTCAATCCCATGATCCATCGCATTTCGAATCATATGAACCAAAGGATCATAGAGGCTTTCGACCATATGGCGATCAATCTCTGTCTCCTCCCCTGACATCACCAGTTCAACCTGCTTGCCTGATTTTCTGGCCAGATCCCGAACCAAACGAGTCATCTTCTGGAAGGTTTGTCGAATTGGAACCATTCGAAGGGACATGGAAATCCTTTGGAGTTCAGTGGTAATGCGTTTCAATTGAGAAAAATCATGGATTAGTTTCTGATCTCTGAGAGAGATAAAAGCTGAATTCTGTTCAACCAGAGATTGGGCGATCACCAGCTCTCCGACCAGATCGACCAAGTTGTCCAATTTCTTGGAATCCACCTTAAGGGTAGAGTCGCTCAATGGATTCAGGATCGGCCTTTGTTCCCTTAGGGCATCCACAATCTCTCTGGGTTTGACCTTTCTCTCCTTAATAAGAATTTCACCTAATTTTAGATCAGGTTTATTCTCCTTCTGCTCTTTTAGGGCCTTAGAGACCTCTTCTTCAGAGAGGACTCCTTTTGAAATTAAGAGTTCACCCAAGGGGGTCTCCTGGTGTTCATCAAATGAACCATCATCCAATTTTTCCTCAGGGACCTCTCCTTTTAAGAGATTGGCAATCTTATCTAAATAGGGTCCTAAAGGATAGTCTGAGGAAAAAGTTTGTCCTGAATCGATGTTTGCCATTAGATCGGTAATCATCCTTTTTAATAGATCCACTGCCTCAAGAATAAAATCGATCACATTGTGGTTGATTCTGAGTTTATCATTGCGAGCATGATCCAACAGGGATTCCACGGCATGAGAAAATTGATGGATGGTTTGAAGATTGAGAAACCCTGAGACCCCTTTAATCGTATGAAAAGGCCTGAAGATGGCATTGATCCACTCTTTATCTCCAGGGGATTGCTCAAGGTTGATAATATTCAATTCGATGGACTCGAGGTGTTCTAAGGCCTCCATGGCAAAGTCTTTGAGTAATCCAACATCCTGGCTCAAATCAGGGGGTTCCTCCACCGATGTCCTTCCAGTGACGCTTGAAACCCCTTCTATTGGAGAAGGAAGTTCGATATCAAGAATCGATCTTGCCTCCCTCCAAAAAATTTCCTCTTCAGGATGGCTTTGACCCCTATGGGAATGGGTCATCTTGGTTTGAATGATCTTTAATCCCATCCCAATTGCCTGAAAACCTTTTTGGGGTTCTTTGATCTCATTGAGAATGATCTTTCTTACGATCTCCTTAATGGCCAGGAGGAAAGATCCAATCGGTTCTAACTCCTTTCCCAGGTTCATCTTCTCAATCTCTTCGAGCTGATTGAGAAAATTACCTAAACCCATAAGATCATCAGGTTCGATCAAAACGATCTGAATGGCCAATTGATCAATGGCTTCAGAGAGTGTCTTTATCTTTTGGGTCACAATTTCCCCCCTCTATTTCTTTTTAAAAGTGTGAAAAAATAGAGTTTAATCGTGAACACTTTTTTATCCTCTCATAGGACATTTATCGGAAAAATTCTGTTTTTCTTAAATGGTTCTCAAAGAATTTCACCCTTCCATCTTTTTTTTCACTTAAGTTCTGTTGTAGATAAGCCGATGAAATGTTTAAGTCAGAAGAAGGATACCCATTTCGATGATCACTGTTACTCGATTGAATCATACCCCTATTGTGATCAATCCTGATCTTATTGTCTTTATTGAAGAAACTCCTGATACCATCATCACCCTCAGCAATGGTGAAAAGATTGTCGTTCAAGAGTCAGTCGGCGAGGTCATCAAACGGGTTATCCAATTTCGGAGATCGATCTTCAATCCTTCAATCCCAATTGAGTAATTCAAATGGATAAAGCCACTCTGATTGGTTTGGTCTTAGGTATTGGAGCTGTATTAGGTGGACAAGTTCTTGAAGGAGGACATATTGGATCGATCATGCAGATTACGGCTGCCATTATTGTCCTGGGAGGAACCTTTGGCGCAGTCTTCATCAGTTATCCCTTTCAGGATGTGGTGGGAGGATTTAAGGGAATAAAAAAGATTCTAAAGGAACCTGCCCAAGACCCCTACCAGATCATCACCCAGATTACCAACTATGCGAATAAGGCCAGAAAAGAAGGGATTCTATCCCTGGAGAAAGAGATCAAGAATATTGAGGATACCTTTTTAAAGAAGGCCCTCACCATGGCAGTAGATGGGGTGGAACCCCATGCCATCCGAGAGGCGATGGGAACCGAATTGGACTATTTAGATGAACACGGTAAAACCAGTTCCAAAATATTTAAATCTGCAGGGGGATATGCCCCTACCATTGGAATCTTAGGGGCGGTCTTAGGGCTTATCCACGTGATGGAGAATTTAAACGATCCCTCCAAACTGGGGGCTGGGATCGCAACAGCTTTTGTCGCTACAGTCTATGGAGTCGGATCTGCCAATCTATTATTTCTGCCCATCGCCAGTAAACTTGAAATCAGACACCGACACGAAATGATCATTCGGGAGATGGTTCTTGAAGGAATTGTTGCCGTTTCAACTGGAGAAAATCCAAGGTTGATTGAAGAAAAATTGACCTCATTTCTCTCAGAGAAACAGAGGTCGCTCCGTCAAGCCGAAAAAACAAAATGAGGAAAACCATGGCGAGAAAGAAGAAGAAACATGAAGAGGAACATGAGAACATGGAGCGGTGGTTGGTCTCCTATGCAGACTTCATCACCCTACTCTTTGCCTTCTTTGTCACCATGTATTCAGTCTCACGAGTGGATGGGAAAAAGCTTGGTTCAGCGGTTGAATCCCTTCAGAGGGCCCTGGGTTCGGTGATTGCTATTCAGATGAGCCAGAAAGAGGCAGGAGCCTTTCCCCTTTCGAATACCTCCCTATCCATCAGCATCACCCCCATCCAGGAAACCAAGGGAAAGGGACACCTTTCTGCAGGAGAACGTGAGGCCTTCGAAAAAATGGCCAAAGAGATTCAAAAAGGAGTGGAATCCCTTTCAGGAAGTGGAGATCGAACCAGTCAAAACCCTTTAGGACAGATCAAATTTATTATTGAAAAGAGAGGGTTGGTCATTCGGATCTCAGAACATGTCTTCTTCAACTCGGGTGAAGCCACCATTCGTCCTGAGATGATTCCCATCTTAAATATCCTGGCTCACGCTCTGGAAAAGATTCCAAATCATATTCGTATTGAGGGGCATACCGATAATGTCCCAATTCATACCCTCAGGTTTCCTTCCAATTGGGAACTCTCTACCGCACGGGCAACGACCATCATCCGATATCTCATTGACCATTTTCATTACAGCCCTGAACGTTTATCCGCTACCGGCTATGCGGAGTATTATCCTGTTGAGTCAAATCATACCCCTGAGGGGAGGCTTCAGAATCGGAGGGTCGATTTCGTGATCTTGAGCCATAAGGAGATGGAATCAGAACCTCAAAAAGAAAATATCGATTGAGGCTGACAAGAGCATCACCCTGAGAGGGTCTCACGGATAGGAAAAATTATTGTAAAATGGGTCTCCCCTGGTCGCGAGGTATAATGGAAGGAGGCTCCATAGGGAGATAAAAGTTTTTGTGAGAGAAATAGTCCCAGACCGAAATGATTCTCTCCTTTCGTTGTAAAAAAGGGGCGAAATAAATGGGGTCTGGCTTCTTCAGGAATTCCGCACCCCGTATCCCTGATGCTTAAGCGGAGTTGATGATCGTCTGCCTGGGTCACCAATGTGAGCTCTTTCTGAGCCGACTCCTCCATGGCCTCAATTGAATTATGGATCAGGCACAAAAGCCCCTCGCTGAGATGGGAATAGATCCCTTTCAGAGGAGGCAATCGAGGATGAAAGGATTTTTCCACTTTGATATGGTGTTTGAAAAAAAGATGGTGCTGCAAAAGGGAGAGCTCCTCCTCCAAGAGTTCATTCAGATAGATATCCTGAGGGATGGGGTGGTCTCTTTGATCCCCTTTTTTACTCAAGATCTCAATCATCCCCTTCATTCGATCAATGTGTCTCAAGCATTGCTCCAATTTGGTGAGGAGGGGTGAACCCTTCTCCTCCTTCCCATTGGCCAGCATTCCTTGGATCAATTCCATCTGCATCGATAGGATCTGGACCGATCCATTAAAATTATGGATAATCCCTTTGACCAAGGCTCCTAAAGTGGAAAGTTGGTAATGGTAGAGAAAGGCGTCAAGAAATTTTTCGGTCTGTTCATGGATTGAATGCATTGAAGCAGAAGCCTTGTTCTTTCCCATCATCCGTGATTCCTCCACTTCCAGCGGATTCTCAATAGGATCATTGAAAGCAGAAACTTCTCCCTTTGAATCAGGAGATATATATCATAAGAGAGATTTTTCATGCAACGAAAAAAAAATTCATCCTATTGTCCATGGATCTTCTGGAGCAGAACCTTTTTGAGTAGGATAAATTCATCCTGATCAATGAATCCCTCTTTCTTGAACTGGATCAACTTCTCGAGGTGATCGATCTTAAGGCCTGGCGCTCCTTTCCTCTTGGGATCTTCATCGGGAAGGCCTGGATTGATCTGATTGAGGATGAGTTGCATCTCGGAATTCCTTTGCTCATCCGAAATCATCACACAGAAATCTAAGATATTGGAGAGATGACCATCCAAGATCTCCTTCAGTCGATTCAACTCATCCACTGTCGCTTTGAGCTGTTTCAATAGATGAAGATTCTCTTTCATCAATGAAACCCTCTCACAAGCATTTTTGATCACCACTTCCAACTCTTCCAATCTAAAGGGTTTGCGGATATAATCATAGGCCCCCCCACGGATGGCCTGGATAGCCGTATCGAGAGAGGCATAGCCTGTGATAATGATGACAATGCTCTCTGGATGGACCTTCTTCACCTCGTTGAGGGTCTGAATCCCATCCATCCCAGGCATCATTAGATCTGTGAGCAAAATGTCGAAGGAATCTTGTTGAATGGCCTCTAAGACCTCCTGGCCATTCTTGAAGAGGCGAATCATTCGATCCTGTTTGATCAGGGCATCTCCAAGGATCACCCGGAACTCATCATCATCCTCTGCAATCCATATCCGGATTTGATCATCCCTCTCCTCTCTCATGAAAATGGTTTCTCCCTCACCCCCTTAGGTCTAAGAACCTCGGTTGAAGAATGGATCTTCTTATGTAACCATGAATCGTCCTTAGACCATTCCGGACTTCATAAAGTTCCTCTTTGACCTTTTTCTGTAACCCGCTGATCTGATGGAAACATTGTTCGTCCAATCTCTTGATATCCTTCAGAATGCCTTGGATCTCTTGGAGGGTTTGAATTTCTCTTCTCTGTCGCCCCAATTCCCATCCCTTCTCTCGAATTTGACCATCGATCTGATGAATCGCCTGGATCAATTCCTGACGACGATGGATTAATTGAACCACGGCCTCCCATTCCTCAAGATCACATCGGCCCTTCAAGGACTCCGTCACCTCAAGAAATTCTTTTAGAACAATCAGTTTCTCTTCTAAAGGATTAGAGATTTCCTTTTTCATCTGATTCTTTAAGGAGAGATCAGGACCTCCTTTTTCGAAATCATAGGGGGAGAATCTTCGGTGTGGTACTTCTCCTCACCCCTTCTTTGAAGGGTATAGAAGGCATTCTCCCAGGCTGACTTCAGGATATCCATCATGACCATCACCTGATCAAAGCCTTTGATATTTCTCTTCACATCTGAATTTAAGAGATGACGGATCATGAAACTGTAAAGGGTCTCCAGATGCCTTGCAATTTCTCCCCCCCTCTCAAGATCGAGGGATTCCCTTAATTCTGCAAGTATATCTAAAGCCTTTTGAAGGGCCCTCCCCTTTGCCTCATATTCTTTGGAGAGATACCTTTCTTGGGCCACCTTTAAATTCCTAATCGCCTCTTCATAGCAAAGGAGCACCAATCGTTTTGGATCTGCTGTTAGGATATCTGTCTGTTGGTATGCCCGAACCTCTACTCCATACATGGGTAAAACCTCCCTTTATTCTCAGGCCATCTTGATTTATGTCCAGCTTCGATTAACTGCATTGATCTGGCCACTCAGCCAATCCGATTGACTCTGCAATTGGCTGAGTGCTGTTTCCATGGCAATGAAACGACGTTCTAATTCAGCCATCTTCCGTTCAATCCGAATTTCCAAATCTCCGATGTCATCATTGAGACGATCGATGGTCTCCTGAATCGTTTCCTCTTTGTTGGTGATGGTCCCATCCACTGAGTCGGTAATATAAAAAAGAGCACGGTCGATGAGTTCAGCCACCCCGAATGTCAATGAAAGGCTT
>JBBIRT010000014.1:31435-35125 GCA_037441725.1 Deltaproteobacteria bacterium
CAGAGATTCCTCTTAGATACTCCCCTTCCCCAGTCGCATCCCCAGAGGTCACGAAATACCCTGACACAGGATTTGTCCCCGTGATATGAAGGCTATAAGTCCCTGCCTTGGTATCAAGGGTATGGTAAGTGTAAGTTAGATTGCTATTGGTGGATGACCAATCCACCGCAAAAAGTCTTTTGATATCATCAAAATGACTCTCAAGGTAATCCTGAAGATCGTCCTCATCAATCGTCAACTTACCATCATTTCCAATCTTGATGCCGATCAAACCGAGGGTTGAAAAATTGTCCGAGAGCCCTGAGATTCTGTTCAAAATAAGGTCAGTCAAATTGGATTTAATCATCCTCAAGGTGCTGTCTCCAAATAGGGGGCCTCCAGGTTTTTTCGCGTCTTGATCATAGGTTATCTGAACATGGATGGCCTCTATGACATCATTAAAAGAGGTCACAAATTCTTCAATCTTCTCTTTGATTGCATCATAATCTCTTTCCACATTTAGAGTGAGGGTGGTATCACTTGAGGCCTTCTTAAGGTTTAGGGTCACCCCAGGGATGACATCCGCCACCGTATTGGAGGAGGGTGTGACCGTCACTCCATCCACAGTGAGGTTGGCATCTAAACCTGCCTGGATCTGTCGGGATCGGATGGTTGAGATCGCCCCAAAGTGATGATCGGTATCAAACTGAAAAGTACTTCTACTTGGGGTCAGGATGACCACTAAATCGGAATCTCCAATCTCATTGTCGACCACCCGAATCTTTCCATCTGCTGTGAGTTGCGCTGAAACCTCCCCATACCTTGTCTCAATCTCAGTGAGGAGATCCCCAAGGGTTGTGACATCTGTAATGGTGAGGGTGGAATTGACCGCCACTCCACTGGTACTTACTCCAGTCAAAACAATAGTATCTCCTGATACATAATCATTATATCCATCGATATCCTTAATCAGGGTTGAGGAGGTGACCGCCACCCCTCCTGAGGTATTGGCCACATCTCCGGTGACCCCCCGTTCATCTGAGACCCCTGCCCTTTCTAAAATCCCGAGGGTCTCCAAGATATTGTTGGAATCGGTATAGGTAATGGAATTCCCTTCGATGAGCAATCGATAGGTGGTGTTCCCATAATCATCTGTCTTGCTCACCACGGTTGCGGGATCTGAGGTGAAGACCCCATTGAAGGCCGTATTAATCGCATCTCGAATCGTATTGAGAGAATCAGTGGCTAAGTCAATGGACACAGAACGGGAGGTGCCGTTTATGGTGAAGGTGACACTTCCGCTCTGCGGAGAGGTAAGGTTAAGGAGATCCGACCCACCGATGGCTTGATCCGCCTCTGAAAAGGAATCGCTTTGATTCCCACCCGTAACAGTATTTTTAGGTGTTTTTGAAGAAGCATCGACCAACCCGAGGCTACCCAGAAGATCATCCGATCCACCGTTAAGAAGGCTTATCCCCTCTGAGCCTTCCTGATCACTGGTCAGGATCAATCGGTAACCTTCGTTACCATAGTTCACAATGGAGGCTGTCACTTTTGAGGCATTCGTTCCTGAATTGACGGCATTGATCTTATCCTTGATCCCTGTAAGGGTATCGGTAGGAGAAATCTTTACGGTCCTTCCTCCAACAAGGATATCCCCTGAAAGATTTAAGGCCGTAGTAGGGCTGGCAAAACCTGTAGAAGAGAGTTTCTGAGCGGTAGCCAAAGAATTCACTTTGATCTGATAAGTTCCGGGTGAGGCCTCTGTGCTGGTGCTGACTGAAAGGATATCCCCTGCATCCGTTGTCGTATTGGAGGAGAGAGTGGTGGTATAGAGATTGAAATGGGAGGTTGTGTTGAGATTTCCTGCGGCTGTTTTCAATGAAAGGAGCTTGGTATTGATGGATTGCCAGGCACTGAGCCTATCTTCATAGGTCTTTTTTCGTTCCTCAATCAGTTCAACCTTTTTCTGCTCAACCTCCCTCAATTGATCGATGATCTTTCGCCAATCGATCCCGCTTGAAAGGCCGCTGATCACACTGGTCCCGCCCATTGAAAATGCTCCTTCTTTTAATGAATATGATTATGAAACTCATCCGTCCTAAAGGACTGAATGAGAGGGGATGATTTTCTCCTTAATGATTTCGCACAGGATTGTTTCGAGTCTCTTTATAATTGTGCATTGAGTAAGATTCCAATATGATCGCCAAATTCTGATGAGAGTAGCTCCATCACCTCAGGCGGTATACGTCGGATTAGGTTTCCATTCCCATCATAAACCTTGATCACCACTCCCCCTGCCTCCTGGTCAGGAATGAACTGTAGGTTAAAACGGGATGACTTCATAAATTGATTCAGTCTCTCCGTAAGGGCATGAATCGCCCTTTCATGGTCAATGGGACAGGCTTTATTCCATGGGGTCTCAATGGGATCAAGTCTTTGACCAAAATTTGACTGGCTCTGAATCTTCGATGGCTTGGGTGTGGACTCTTGAATAGGGAGTGAAAGCCTATTCTCTTTTATAATTGGGATGTCCATCTTCGTTCTTCCGCCTTCATTCTTTTAAGGGAGAGAGGGGGGATCCCCCTCTCTCTTCTGCTAACGTCCAAGTAAGGCCAGGACATTCTGTGGAATCATATTGGCCTGGGCAAGCATGGCTGTACCCGCCTGCATGAGGATTTGATTCCTTGTGAAGTTGATCATTTCAAAGGCCATATCCACATCACGAATAGTGGATTCAGAGGCAGCGATGTTCTCAATGGAGATGGCCAGGTTGGCTGAAGCAAACTCAAGCCTGCTTTGGGCTGCACCGATCTCACCCTGAACCACATTCAATGTGGTCAGCGAATTGTCAATGGTGCTTAAAGCACTTTGGGCGCTGGCCAGGCTGGTCAGGCTAAGGGAATTTAATCCCAAATTGCTGGTCAACAGGGCCGTAGAAGTGGTCACGTTGATCTGATCCTGGGTCGATGTATTTCCAGAACCGATCTGGAATGTGAAGTTAATGGTCCCACTGAGAAGGGCAGTGGTCCCATATTTTGTATCGCTGGCTATTCGGTCAATTTCTGCCAGGAGCTTTTGGGCCTCTGCATCAAGCCGTGCTCGACCCGCACTATCAATGTTATCGGATGCTGCTGAAGTGGCCAACTCTTTTAAACGTTCAATGATGGCCTCAATCTGGTTGGTCCCTCCTTCTGCAGCCTGCAACATGGCGGTGGCCTGAGAGACGTTCTGTTGGGCCATCCTCAAGCCCCTCACCTCAAGTCTGAACCTGTTCGCAATGGCAAGACCGGCCACATCATCTTTTGCCTTGTTGATGCGATAACCTGAGGATAGCCTCTCAAGGGAGATAGCCATTCTTGCATCTGTATCGGTAAGTTGTCGATGTGCATTAAGGGCAGCAATGTTGGTATTGATTCTCAGTGACATATGTTTTTCCTCCTTGGATTTCTAATTTGGGCATCCATGCCCCGTTGAAGAAAAAGATTGAAATTTAAAAACGAATGGATCGACTTCTCCTTAAGTTTCATCCCTCCTTTCTCTATGAAATTTGCCTAGGCCTTTGTCCTATTTATCGGCCAAAGGAGGGAAAAACTTAAGTCGTCGATTCAACTCCTCAGGTCTGATGAAGGATTTTTAAAGAAAGGGGGTGAGGCCCCTGTTGTTTGTGAAGGGCCAAACTCTCTTCAACCTTCCTAATCGAGCTCACTA
>JBBIRT010000015.1:0-34942 GCA_037441725.1 Deltaproteobacteria bacterium
GGCAGATTCTGGATGGCATCACAGAAGGGAAGGCAGATGAAGAGAGCCTCGCGCTTCTTGAAGAATTATCTCAGGTGGTGGCAGATACTTCTTTATGCGGACTTGGTAAGACCGCTCCCAATCCAGTCCTTTCTGCTTTGAGATACTTCCGTCCAGAATTTGAGGCGCACATTCATCAGAAAAAGTGCCCTGCTGGTGTCTGCACATCGCTCATTCAATATTCGATCTCAGAAGATTGTACAGGATGCGGCGCCTGTGCCAAGATCTGTCCGATGAAAGCGATCGAAGGAGAGAAGAAACAAATTCACCGCATCCTTACCGAACTCTGCTCAAAATGTGGATCTTGTAAGGACGTTTGTAAATCAAATGCTGTTGTCGTTCAATAAAGGAGAATGTTAATGGAAAGAAAAACGGTTCATATCACGATGGACGGGAAATGGATGGAAGTGGAAGAGGGCGTGACAATCCTTCAGGCAGGTCGTGCGTATGGAATTCACATCCCAACAATGTGTTATATGGGACATCTTACCCCTTATGGCGGGTGTCGAATCTGCGTCGTTGAGATCAGTCAAAATGGAGGAAAGCCATTTATTGATACAGCCTGCACCTATGAGGTCAGGGAAGGGTTGGAGGTTCAAACCCAGACCCCGAGGATCATTCGAGCCAGAAAGATGCTGGCAGAGCTTCTGGTTGCCAGTGCTCCTAATGTGAAGATTGCTCAAGATATCGCTGCTCGAATGGGACTCCTAAGGGTTCGTTTTCCGATGGAGGATAATCGTTGTGTCCTCTGTGGTCTCTGTATAAGAATGTGTTATGAACAGATGGATGGAAAAGCTCTCAGTTTTGTTGGGAGAGGGTCGAAAAGAAAGGTGAGTATGCCTTTTAATTCCCGGTCTGAGACCTGCCGTCTCTGCCGTGGATGTGATTACGTCTGTCCTGGAGTCATTGTTCCATGCCATGGGGTGAAGGAACCTGGTGAGCTTTGTGGAAGGTGTGTGAGATTAGAAGAAACACCCTATTGTTGTCCTGAAGGTACTTTTGGCTGTTTTTGTGATAAGAACCCTCTTTAATTAAGCCAAAGACCTGAATGGGGATGGGAAGATCTTAATTTTCTATCCTCCCATTTTTTCTGTTAGAAGGATGGCTTCGGCAATTTCTCGCATGGTTTTTCTACTATCCATGCTTGCCTTACGGATTCTTTTAAAGGCCTCCTCCTCGCCTAACCCATACTTTTTCATCAAAACTCCTTTGGCCCGCTCCACCAATTTTCGGGTTTCCAATTCTTCCTGAATCACCCTGGTCTTTACCATCAGTTCTGTATTTTCAATACAGATGGCAGCCTGGCTAGCCACAGTTGTTAAGACAGCCCTTTCTGTTTCATTAAATTCATGGGGGTAGGAGGTATAACAATTGATCACCCCAATGACCTTATCCTTGACAGTCATGGGGACACTCAGCATGGAGACTAGGCCCTCTTTCTTTGCCAACTCTTTCTCTTTATATTGAGGTTCTTTCAAGACGTCGAGGATGGCTAAGGGTTTGTTCTGCTGGGCGACATAACCTACAACTCCTTCTCCCAATTTCAATGTTCGTTCCTTTAGATATGCTTCACTCATGGTCTGAGTCGCCCTGATTTTGAGGACCTTTTCTTTCTCGTCTAGGATCCAGAGAGAACAGATTTTTGAATCCATTACATTGGCCGTTACCGTTACGATCAACTTCAAGATATCATCTAAATATTGATCCGAGGAGATGGCCTGACTGATTTCTGAAAGGGCTTGAATCTGTTTCTTATAGGACATTTTTTTATAAATCATTTGGATTACCTCCAACCATGGGCATAAATTTATCCAATAGAGAAGGGGTTGTCAACAGAAGATAAAAAAAGCCTGGTAATGTATCACTGAAGTGGGGAACCCTATTAGAATTGGTCAGGAATATCCCCGAAAATTTTATAAGGCGGATCATTTCATAAATGGGTTGACAAAAGCAATTTCATCCAACAAATCATTGCCTTCCATTGTATCAGGAATTCTGTGGTTATAGGACAAGCTGAGGTTTCCGCTATAAAATTTTCTCCGACATCCCTGCCCAATTCTCCGAATGGGTGAAGCATTACAAAGCCTGGCTTTCAAGGAGTTGACCGAAAGAAAGGATTATGCTAAATCTGATTTATCCTTAGGATCTTCTTTAGACTTTATACGGGGATATTCCTGCTCAGGACTTCATTCCATTAAGGGGGAAAGGTATGGCCCAATTAGAAAAGAAAGATGTTCTAAGAATTGCAAAGGAAAAAAAGGTTAAGTTTGTTCGGCTTTGGTTTACAGATATCCTTGGTTTTTTAAAGAGTTTTGCCATCACCATTCGCGAGTTAGAAATGGCCCTTGAGGATGGGATGGGTTTCGATGGTTCCTCCATTGCAGGATTTGCCCGAATTGATGAAAGTGACATGGTGGCCATGCCTGACCCTTCCACCTTCCGAATCCTTCCATGGAGATCAAACGAACAGGTCGTGGCAGTGATGTTCTGTGACATTTTAGAACCGAATGGCAATCCACATCAGGGGGACCCCAGATGGGTGTTGAAAAAGAACCTTCAGAGGGCTGCAGATCATGGGTACACTTTTTATGTAGGACCAGAGCTGGAATATTTTTATTTTCAAAGATCAACAGGAAAACCTGAAGTCCTTGACCAAGGGGGTTATTTTGATCTTACCCCTCTTGATGTGGCCAGCGACCTGAGAAAACAGACGGTGATGGTTTTAGAAGAGATGGGGGTTCCTGTTGAGTATAGCCACCATGAGGTGGCCCCAAGTCAGCATGAAATTGATCTTAAATACAGAGATGCCCTAACGATGGCGGATAGCACCATGATCTATCGATTGGTCGTAAAAGAGGTAGCGTTGAAGAACAATGTTTATGCCAGCTTTATGCCTAAGCCCATATTCGGTGTGAACGGAAGCGGAATGCATACGCATCAGTCCCTTTTTAAGGGGAAAAAGAATGCCTTTTTCGATCCAAAGGATAAATACCATCTTTCTGATGTAGCCAAGAAATATATTGCGGGGCTTTTAAAACATGCAAGGGAAATTACTTTAGTGACCAATCAGTGGGTGAATTCCTATAAACGTTTGGTCCCTGGGTATGAAGCACCGGTTTATATCTCTTGGGCCCAAAGGAATCGGTCTGATCTTATTCGCATTCCAGTTTATAAACCTGGAAAAGAATTGGCTACAAGGGTGGAATATCGATCTCCAGATCCGGCCTGTAATCCCTATTTTGCCTTTTCGGTGATGCTTGCAGCTGGTTTAGAAGGGATTGAAAAGGGATATCCATTAAGAGATCCCATTGAGCGAAATGTGTATGAGATGACAGAGGAAGAGAGAAAAAGGTATAAGATTGAATCCCTTCCTGAGGATCTTTATGAGGCCATCAAGGTCACTGAGAAGAGTGAGCTGGTCAGGAGGGCCTTAGGGGATCATGTCATTCATCAATTTATTGAAAATAAAAAGAATGAATGGGAGCGTTATCGGGCAAGGGTAACGGATTATGAATTGGAACAGTATTTTTCGATTCTTTAATGACTCGTCGTTAAAATCGATAGGAGGGTGGAATGGATCCAATCCAACAATGGTGGATTGAAGAACAGGTGAAGAGGGTCATGGATAAATTGATTGCCCATGATTTTGGGGCCATTTATGTAAAGACGAAAGGAGAAGCGGTTCAAGAAATTTTAAAAAGTGTAGAGCCTAATCAAAAAATAGGGGTTGGCGGATCTGTCACGATTCGACAATTAGGAGTTCTTGATGTATTGGAGAAACAGGGTTACACCCTTTATGATCACTGGAAGCCTGGAATTCAAAAAGAGGAAAGCCTTGACATTCGAAAATCTCAGATGCTTTCTGACCTTTTTTTGAGTAGTGTGAATGCCATCACCCTAAATGGAGAATTGATCAATATTGATGGGATTGGAAATCGAGTGAATTCAACTGTCTTTGGACCGAAGAAAGTGATCTTAGTGGTTGGTTACAATAAGATTGTTGAGAATGTTGAGGAGGGAATCAAGAGGATAAAAAATATTGCTTCTCCTCTTAATGCAAGGCGTCTCAACGTGGATGTTCCCTGTGCCAAAATAGGGAAATGTGTGGATTGTAACTCTCCAAGCCGAATTTGCAGGGTAATTGTGATCCATGAGCGAAGACCTTCTTTGACGGATATGCTTATCATTATTGTTGGAGAAGAACTTGGATATTAACAAAAGGGGTCGAGAAATCTAAGAGTCAAGGGGTCGAGTGAAATCTTTATTTATAAACCCTTGGACACTGGAATCCTTGAACCCTTATAAAAAAAGGAGGACCTATGGGTAAAATCAGGAGGGCGATTGTCAGCGTTTCTGATAAGAGCGGAGTGGTTTCATTTGCCAAGGCTTTATCTCAGATGGGAATTGAGATTCTATCCACTGGAGGGACTGCAAAAATCTTGAGAGAAAATGGAATTCCAGTTAGAGATATTTCTGAATATACAGGTTTTCCTGAAATGTTAGATGGTCGGGTGAAAACCCTTCATCCAAAAGTCCATGGAGGCCTCTTGGGTCAACGATCTAAGAAAGAGCACATTGTAAAGATGGAAGAACACGGAATTCTTCCTATCGATCTTGTTGCTGTGAATCTCTATCCATTTGAAGCAACCGTGGCGAAGGAGGATTGTACCCTTGAGGAAGCGATTGAGAATATCGATATTGGCGGGCCCACCATGCTCCGTTCCTCAGCGAAGAACTATCCGGATGTTACGGTCATCGTAGATCCAAACGATTATGAGGTAGTTCTAACTGAATTGAAGGAGAAGGGAGAGGTTTCCCTCGAGACTAACTTTCGATTGGCCAAGAAGGTCTTTCAACATACGGCCCGTTATGATGGTGCCATCTCAAATTACCTTGGCCAGATTGAAAATGGCAAAAAGGTCTATGAATTTCCAGAAACCTTTACTTTTCAGGTAAAGAAGGCCCAGGAATTGCGCTACGGTGAAAACCCGCATCAAAAGGCGGCCTTTTATCAGGAATTTTTATGTCTGGAGCCTTCGATTTCAAATGCCATTCAACTGCAAGGGAAAGAATTGTCATTCAATAATATCCTTGATCTAGACTCTGCCTATGAGACCGTGAAGGAATTTGAGGAGCCTGCTACGGTGATCATCAAACATAACAATCCCTGTGGTGTGGCCATCTCCTCAAAGGGCTTAGCCGATGCATATCGAAAGGCAAGGGATTGTGATCCAGTCTCGGCCTTTGGTGGAGTGGTAGGATTTAATCGGGTGGTAGATCAGGAGGCAGCCCGAGAGATGGTAGAGATCTTCCTCGAGGCCATCATTGCTCCTGGATTTGATCCAGAGGCATTGGAAATATTAAAGGCAAAAAGAGACCTTCGAATTCTTAAAACCCCACCCCTTACCCACTCCTATCCTCAAGGTGGATTTGATCTGAGGAAAGTGGTTGGTGGTCTATTAGTTCAAGATCGAGACCTTGGAAGGGTGTCGATGGATCAATGGAAAGTGGTCACGAAAAGAAGACCTACAGAGGAAGAGATGAGGGCAATGGCCTTTGGTTGGAAGGTAGCTAAACATGTCAAGTCGAATGCCATCGTTCTCGTTCGAGAAGATCGGACCATTGGGATTGGGGCAGGCCAGATGAGTCGAGTGGATTCCACACGATTGGCCGTGATGAAGGCCCAATCCTCAACGAAGGGAACGGTTTTAGCCTCTGATGCAATGTTTCCATTCAGAGATGGAGTGGATACTGGAGCAGAGGCAGGAGCTACAGCCATCATCCAACCTGGAGGTTCGATTCGAGACAACGAGGTGATTTCGGCTGCTGATGAATATAACATGGCAATGGTCTTTACAGGAATGAGACACTTCCGGCACTAAACGTGGTGATGAGTAAAGGGGAAGGCGCGTGGAGTACCTATGAAGGTATTGGTCGTCGGTGGTGGGGGAAGAGAGCATGCCCTGGTTTGGAAGATTGCACAGAGTCCGAGGGTAAGAAAAATCTTTTGTGCTCCTGGAAATGCAGGGATATCTCAACAGGCAATTAATGTTTCTATCAAAGCCAGCGATTTAAATGGACTGCTTGACTTCGCCCTGAAAGAGAGGATCGATTTAACAGTGGTTGGTCCTGAAGACCCTTTGACCAATGGGATCGTTGATCTCTTTGAATCGAAGGGGCTTCTTATTTTTGGGGCGAGTAAGAAGGCAGCAGAGATCGAGGGAAGCAAGGTTTTTGCCAAAGAGATGATGAGGAAATATCGCATCCCCACAGCTTCTTATGAAACTTTTGATCATCGAGACCACGCGATAAAATATATTCTCAAACAAGGTGCTCCAATTGTGGTCAAAGCAGATGGTTTAGCCGCAGGGAAAGGAGTCATCATCTGTCAGACCGTGGAGGAGGCCATTCAATCAGTTGATAAAATCATGACCCAAAAGATATTTGGTGAGGCGGGGAGAAGAGTCGTGATTGAGGAATACCTGGTGGGAGAAGAGGCCTCTTATATTGCCTTTACTGACGGAAAAACAATCCTTCCCTTAGCCTCCTCTCAAGATCATAAGCCAATCTTTGATGGGGATCAGGGTCCCAACACTGGTGGGATGGGGGCTTATTCACCAGCCCCATTGGTTACAGAGGAGGTAAACGATAGGATCATCGAAAAGATTTTAAGACCGATCATCTACGGGATGGAAGAGGAGGGGAGGCCTTATCGGGGAGTCCTCTATGCCGGGCTCATGATTCATGAGGGTCATCCCAAGGTGTTGGAATTCAATGCCCGCTTTGGAGATCCAGAGACTCAACCGATTTTAATGCGGATGAGGGGAGATATCATTCCGATCCTCGAGTCTTGTATCGAGGGGACGTTATCTCAGCAACATATTGAATGGGATCATCGTGCTTCGGTATGTGTGGTGATGGCCTCGAAGGGATATCCAGGAAATTATGAGAAGGGTAAGGTGATCCATGGACTAAAGGAGGTTGCTCAAATCGAAGGAATCATGGTCTTTCATGCAGGAACAGATTACCAAAATGGAGAGTTTGTGACCAGTGGAGGAAGAGTATTAGGAGTTACGGGATTAGGAGAAGATATTCCGAGGGCTATTAAAAAGACTTATGAGGCAGTAAGAAAGATTTCATGGGAAGGGGTTCACTATCGAACCGATATAGGACAGAAGGCGCTATGTTGGCTTTAATAATGCTGAACCCTAAATAAACTTAAAAAAATTCAAAATAAACTTTTTGAGTTTTGTGTTTAGAGGTTTAGGTTTATTTAGGGTTTAGTATTTGGGGTTTGGCGTTTACATCCCTTATATTTCTCTACAAGTCTGAATTTAGGAGGCAGTCATTTATGTATAAGATTGCTGTGATTCCTGGAGATGGGACTGGTCCAGAGGTGGTGGCTGAGGGACTGAAGGTTTTGAAAGCCGCCTCAGAAAAATTTAGTTTCAAATACCAACTCGAACATTATGATCTGGGGGGAGAAAGGTATTTGAGAACAAAGGAGACTTTGCCTGATTCTGTTCTGAATGAATTAAAAGAGATGGATGCGATCTATCTTGGCGCAATAGGCCATCCCAATGTACCACCAGGAGTTTTAGAGCAGGGGATTCTTTTAAAGATTCGATTTCAATTGGATCAATACATCAATCTAAGACCTGTACGACTTTATCCAGGGGTAGAGACTCCCCTGAAAGATAAGAGGCCTGAAGATATCGATTTTGTTGTCGTTCGAGAAAATACTGAAGGAGCTTATGTAGGAGCAGGGGGGTTTTTAAAAAAAGGAACTCCTGACGAAATTGCCCTCCAGGAGGCCATTCATACCCGTAAAGGGGTAGAACGTTGTATCCGATTTGCCTTTGAATATTGCCAGAGGAGGAATCAGAAAAAGAAAGTTACCCTTTGTGGTAAGACCAATGTGCTCACCTATGCCTTTAATCTATGGGAGAGGACTTTCTATGAGGTGGCAAAAGAGTTTGAGGGAGTTGAAACCGATTACGCCCATGTGGATGCAACATGTATGTGGATGGTAAAGAATCCTGAGTGGTTCGATGTGATTGTTACCGATAATATGTTTGGGGATATTATCACAGATCTCGGTGCAATGATTCAGGGAGGGATGGGAATTGCTGCTGGAGGGAACATTAATCCACATGGAGTTTCAATGTTTGAACCCATTGGTGGTTCTGCACCCAAGTACACAGGGATGGGGGTTGTAAGTCCTCTGGCTGCTATCGCCGCATGTCAAATGATGCTTGAGAACTTTGGAGAAGTCAAGGCAGCCAAAGGGATAGAGGAGGCCATCATGAAGGTCGTTGCAAAGGATGTGAAGAGCTTGGCTGCTGGTAAGATGGGGTATAGCACATCGGAAGTTGGGGATTTGGTAGTAAAATATATATTAAAAGATTAGATTTGAGGTTAGAGGTTGGAGGTTTAATCTTTCGCCTCAAATGTTAAACCTTAGACCTCAAACGGGAGGTTTAAACATGGAATGGGGGATGAAGAATCGTTTAGCGCAATTGATTCAATCGGATGGGCATTGTCTATTTTTACCTATTGATCATGGTTATTTTCAGGGGCCTACGCGTAAATTGGAAAGACCTGGGGAGACCATTCGACCGCTGATTCCCTATTGTGATGCCATCTTTGTCACACGAGGAGTATTACGTTCATCGATTGATCCTGAACACACAAAACCGATTATTCTGAGGGTTTCAGGTGGAACCAGCATGGTTGGAAAAGACCTCTCTGATGAAGGAATTACAACGTCCATGGAGGAAGCCATCCGTCTGAATGCTGCAGCCGTTGGAATTTCCATTTTTGTGGGTAGCGAGCATGAGAAGGAATCCTTGTTAAATCTGTCGAAATTAGTTGACGAGGGTGAGAAATATGGTATTCCTGTGATGGCCGTAACAGCCGTGGGTAAGGAACTGGAAAAGAGAGACGCCCGTTACCTTGCCTTAAGTTCTCGGATTGCTGCTGAGTTGGGTGCAAGGATAGTCAAGACCTATTGGTGTGAAAATTTTGATAAGGTGGTCAATGGGTGTCCTGTACCAGTCGTTATGGCTGGGGGGCCAAAGGTTGATTCAGATTTACAGGTACTCGAGTTCGTCCATGACGGGATGGAGAAAGGAGCCATTGGAGTAAACCTTGGCAGGAACATCTGGCAGAATGACCATCCTGTGGCCATGATTAAAGCCCTACGTGCCATCATCCACGAAAAAGCAACTGTAAAAGAAGCCAACGAAATCTTTGAACAGGAAAAAAAATAAAGGGGTCAAATCTTTTGTTTTGACAATTTATTTATTTTCTGGTAATGGATAGTCATGGCTCGTCAATTGAGGATAGAATTTCCTGGGGCGCTTTACCATGTCATGAGCAGGGGAAATGAGAGACATCCCATCTTTAAGCAAGATGCTGATAGGATTTTATTTGTTGAGACCTTAAAAGACAGTGTTGAGCTTGCAGGTGTAGGAGTGATTGCATATATCCTGATGGATAATCATTATCACATGATCCTTGAGACTCCCAATGCAAACCTCAGTGAGTTTATGAAGCACTTTCACGTCACTTACACGGTAAGGTTTAACAAAAGACACAATAGGAGTGGCCATTTATTTCAGGGAAGATTTAAAGCCCTTCTTGTTGAGGAAGATCCCTATCTTGTGGTATTAAGCAGATATATTCATCTGAATCCCATTAGGAGGGGGGATTGGGAAAGGAAAAAATGGGAGGAGAAATGGGAATACATTCGAAGATATCCCTGGAGCTCTCTTCCTGGTTATATCGAAGCGAGGAAAAAAGAGAATTGGATTCAGTATGAAAAGGTATTGGATTATTTTACTAAGGGTGGAAAATCTTCACGGATCCTCTATAAAAGATATTTGGGAGAAGGATTAAAGAAAGAACTTTCTAATCCTTTTAGCGATGTTAAGAGCCAGGTCATATTAGGAAGTGAAGGATTTGTTGAGGAAATAAGAAAATATTGCCAGGGGGAAGTTGGAACAAGGGAAGTGCCTGCCTTAAGGTCTCTCAAGAAGGTTTTGACAATAGAAGAGGTCCTGAGAGAAGTGGAAGTGTATTTTCATATGGAGAGGGAGAAGCTAATTTCTAAAAGAGGGGGTGGAGTGAGGCAAATCGCAATGGAGATGTCATACCGATATACAAAATGTAATCAGGAAGAGATTGGGAGGATATTTGGGGTAGATTATTCAACCGTAAGCCAAAATAGAAGGAGGATGGGGATAAGACTTAAAGAGGATAAGGAGTTAAGAGGGTCCTTTGAGAGAATAAAGGAGAGACTCGATAATTTGTCAAAACAAAAGATTTGACCCCCATATTTTATGCGAGTGGCGATGTATTATAACAATCAAGATGTCAGGGTGGAAGAGATCCCAATCCCAAAGATTGGATCAGGGGAGTTGTTAGTCAAGGTGCTCACCAGCGGAATCTGTGGCAGTGACGTGATGGAATGGTACCGGATCAAAAAGGCGCCTCGGGTGCTTGGACATGAGATTGCAGGGGAGATTGTTGAGGTTGGAAATGGAGTGGATCGGTATAAGGTTGGCGATCGAGTATTCGTTTCCCATCATGTTCCCTGCAATACCTGCCATTACTGTCTGAATGGTTTCCACACCCTATGTGATACGCTCAGAAGTACCAATTTTGACCCAGGAGGTTTTGCTGAATATATACGAATCCCTCGTATCCATGTGGATCGGGGTGTATTTGTCTTGCCGGAGGAAATCTCTTTTGAAGAGGGTGTGTTTATTGAACCCTTAGCCTGTGTCCTTCGAGGACAAAGGTTAGCGAAGTTTAAGCCAGGACAGAGCGTTTTTGTGATCGGCAGTGGGATTTCTGGAGTGCTTCATATCGCCTTAGCCCGAGTTTCAGGGGCAGGATGGATTGTTGCATCAGATGTCAATGAATATCGCCTCAAGGCTGCGAAGCAGTTTGGGGCAGATGAGACGATCAATGCGAAGGAAGTTCATCCTCTCCATATCCGTAAGATCAATCATGGGCGACTGGCTGATCTGGTGATCGTTTGTGCGGGAAGCCTCTCGGCTTACAAACAGGCGCTTGAAACGGTGGACCGAGGAGGGACTGTATTATGTTTTGCACCCCTGGAACCTGGAGTTAATTTTTCTTTTCCTTTTTTTGAATTCTGGAATGATGGGATTGCCCTTCTTTCTACCTATGGAGGAGCTCCTGTTGATATTCTCCAGGCAATGGAGTTAATTCGTGCTCATCGCCTTCCTATTCAGGAAATGATTACCCATCGCCTCCCCCTTCGAGAGACAAGGATTGGTTTTAGGCTTGTGACCGAAGCCAAGGAGTCGATCAAAGTCATCATCGAACCTCATAAATAAGATTTAAAATTCAATATTCAAAATTTAGAGATACCCCTGTTTCTTTAAGTTGACCATCAAAATGGAGATAGCTGCAGGAGTGACTCCTGATATCCGGGAGGCTTGCCCTAATGAGATAGGTTTAATCCTTATCAATTTCTCCATGACCTCTGTCGATAATCCAATGACTGATCCAAAATCAAATCCATCAGGGAAAGAAACCTCTTCCAACTTTTTAAATCGTTCGATCTGCTCCAACTGTCTTTTCATATAACCTTCATATTTGACCTGAATCTCTACCTGTTCCCTGACTTCTTTCTTCAGGTTTTTTAGCTCCCCCTCCCATTCGAAGAGATGTTCAAAATGGATTTCGGGTCTTTTTAGAATTTCTTTAAGAGAGGTATCCTTCTTTAGAGGGGCACTTCCGAAATGGTTTAGCATTCTATTTATTTCTTCGGTTGGAGTAATCCTTTTCTCTGAGAGGAGGCCTAAGGTCTTCTCAATTGCCTCCTGCTTTTCAAGAAAGGTTCGATACTCCTCTTCTTTCACCAAACCAATCTCATAGCCCTTTTCTCTCAATCTCAAATCTGCATTGTCTTCTCTTAAATGGAGTCGATACTCAGCCCTGGAAGTAAACATCCGGTATGGTTCCGTGGTTCCTTTGGTGACCAGATCATCAATCAACACCCCTATATAGGCATCTGATCGTTTAAGGATAAAGGGCTCCTTTCCCTCGACATACATGGATGCATTGATCCCAGCGATCAATCCTTGAGCAGCTGCCTCCTCATAGCCAGAAGTTCCATTGATCTGTCCTGCATGGAAGAGTCCTCGAATCCTTTTCGTCTCGAGAGAAGGTTTAAGCTCCATAGGATCCACAAAATCATATTCCACGGCATAACCTGGTCGGATCATTTCAACTTCTTCAAGCCCTTCTATGGAATGAAGCATCTGAATCTGAATATCAAGGGGAAGGCTTGTTGAAATTCCATTGGGATAATACTCATAGGTCTCCCTCCCCTCAGGTTCTAAGAAGATTTGATGTCTTCTCTTATCGGCAAAACGGACCACTTTGTCCTCAATCGATGGACAATACCTTGGACCAATTCCTTTAATAATTCCACAATAGAGAGGAGAGCGATCAAGCCCCCTTTGGATGATTTCATGAGTGGTTGGATTCGTGTAGGTAATGTAGCAGGGAACCTGCTCCGTCTCAATCTTTTCTGTAGAAAATGAGAAAGGAATGGGATGCTCATCTCCAAACTGAGGAGTAAGTTTTTTGAAGTTAATTGTTCTTCCATCAAGCCTTGGTGTAGTTCCCGTTTTAAGCCTTCCGACACGAAATCCCAATTTCCTTAGGGAGTCTGAAAGACCCAGGGAAGGGGGATCACCCATTCTCCCTGCAGGGAAGTGGGTCAAACCAATATGGATGAGGCCATTCATAAAAGTTCCTGGCGCTAAGATCAGGGCTTTGGTTGGAATAATGTCATTAGAGTCTATTCTCACCCCGACCACCCGATCCTTATCAACCAGGATTTCTTCTACTGTGGCCTGAAGGAGGTTTAGATTATCCTGGGTCTGAACAGAATGAATCATCCGAAGTCGATAGCCATGGCGATCCACTTGTGCTCGAGAGGAACGAACAGCAGGTCCTTTTCCTGTATTGAGCTGGCGGAATTGGATCCCTGTTTCATCGGTGGCCTTAGCCATCTCTCCCCCCAAGGCATCGATCTCTTTTACCAACTGTCCTTTGGCCAATCCTCCTATTGCAGGATTGCAGGACATATATCCGATCTGTTCAATTTTTTGAGTAACCAAAAGGGTAGGGTGTCCAATGCGGGCACAGGCCAGCGAAGCTTCAATCCCCGCATGGCCTCCACCTACTATGACAACGTCGAACTTGCTCATAAAATAAAATCTTTCCTCTCAATAACATTACAAATGAATGCCTATTAGCATAGAGCTTAGAGCAGAGGGTATAGCATTTAAAAGATGAATGCTTACTTTCACAGGTATGATAAAAATTTGATAAATTTCAGCAAAGGAATCATCAGGTTCTTTAATTAAAACGCTATGCCCTATGCGCCAGCCTATGCTATTTGGGGCCTCGGCAGGCCTTTACGCAGATCCCACAAATATTATGGCTGAAATGGAGGGTTTTGGCAAAGGTTCTGAGTTGTTCATAGCATCGAAGGTGATCAAATTCTTCATACCTTTCCTTGATGGCACTGACCGGACATACGGGGAGGCAATCGAAGCATGAACCACAGTTCTTGATTACAGGAGAGTTGATGAGAAGAGGGAGGTCAGTAAGAATTGTTACCAAGCGTAACCGTGATCCAAAGGTTTCGTTGACCAATAAATTATTTCGACCCATCCATCCCAGGCCTGCTGCCTGGGCGATGTGTTTATGAGAGAGATGACCCCTTTGAGTCTTCCAGTCTAAAATTTGTGAAGCCGGGATTGGGACTGCTTGATACCCCATCTCTTGAATGACCGAGGTAACGATTAGGGCCAGGGTATCGAGGAGGATGTTGATCCTCTGGTAGTGATGGAAATAAAGAGGAGTGGGTTGATTGGAGATTCCTTCCATGATGGTGTCTGAAAGATGGAACCCTACGGAGATGGCATAAGAGAGTTGATCGATTAAGGCAGGGGGTAGAAGAAACTCATCCTTATGGAAAGAATGGAGATCAGCCACCCCAAAGAGCGAACCTCCCCATTGAGAACATAGAGCTTTGATCTTTTCAGTATTTTGTGTTTTGGACATGACAATCTATTCACTCCGTTCTAATCCCTTTGAACTTTAATCTTTAGTTCCTTTATCTTTTTTCGAAGGGTATTTCGATTGATTCCTAACAGTTGGGCTGCAGCCACCTGGACGTAATTGGCTCTCTTTAAGGCAGATTTAATCAAACCCCTTTCTACGATTCCTATGATGTCGTTAAATAGGGTCATATTGGCTTTGGTCTCCACGTAGGGGTCAATTCTATTCAATACTTCAGATAGTTTTTCCTCTAAAATTACATCCAAGGGTTGAAGATTTGCCCTCAGAGGGTTTGCTTTTATGGTAGCCTCTCTTTTTAGCAGATAATTATTAATGACAGGAGAGAGAATTGCTGAAAGAATAGTGAGGAATTGGAACTCCTCATCAAATTCATCCCTGGCTCCATAGAGAGAATTCATATTGATGACCCCATATGGGTCACCATCCATGATCAGGGGAACACAGAGAAGGGGGGGCTGGATCCCCCCAATGAGATTTTGAATCTTCATCATCTCCTCATAGATAGGTTCCTGATCTAACTCTTTAATCACTTTTGGCTGGCCTGATTCCAATACTTCAGCCATTGTCCCTTGTTGGATGTTACAGGCAAAAGGATGGAAATCCTTTTTCGTTCCAAAGAGGGCTTCCATCTGGAGAGTCTCCTTTTGATGGTCCTTAAGGAAGAGGGCTGAGTACCTTATTTGAAAATATTCAGAGAGGATAGCCATGACCGCAAAAAAGTAATCCTGCAGATCTCCTTGATGAGGGAGGAGAAGGATTTCATAGAGGCTTTTCAATTCTAAGTTAGATTGGGAGGGGGCGATAGGATCACCAGACATACTCAACTCCTTTGGTTTTTCTTTGGTTTCCCCATGGTGGAGTAATGAGATTTTATTCGATTGAAGGAAATTTCGATTCAATCCTACCTAAAGTAACCATTAATTTCAAGAGATATTTAAAAATTTTTATTTCCCAATTTCACTCTTGAAGTCTCATCCCGAATTCATTAAAATCGATCTCATATGGTCACTCCCATTGAAAGAGATCGACCACGGGTGGTGATTATTGTTGGTCCAACAGGGGTCGGGAAATCGAAATGGGCGATAGAATGGGCAGAACAATAGGGGGGTGAAATCCTCAATGCAGACTCCATGCAGGTTTATCGTTATATGGACATTGGGACGGCCAAACCCACCCCAGAAGATCAAAGACGAGTCCCTCACCATCTCATTGATCTTGTAACTCCTGATCAGCCTTTCCATGCTGCACTCTATCGAACGTTAGGGAGAAAGAAGATAGATCAACTGGTTTCAGAGGGAAAGCCTGTGTTGGTGGTCGGAGGGACAGGCCTATATATTAAGACCCTTACCCAAGGAATTTTTTATTGCCCTAAAATTGACTCCCATTTCAGGGAGAACATCAAAAAGGAAGCCGAAGAAAAAGGCCCAGAGGTCCTTTATGAACGATTGAAGTGTGTTGACCCAACCACTGCCTCCCATCTCCATCCTCATGATCTTTTTAGAATCATACGGGCCTTGGAGGTGTTTGATTCGACAGGAGTCCCTATCTCATTCTATCGGAAACAACATCAGTTTGGTGAACAGCCTTATCATCTATTAAAGATTGGTTTGCAAATGGAGAGAGAGAGGCTCTACGACCAGATTGACCGAAGAGTGGATCTAATGTTAGAAAAGGGTTTTCTCCAAGAAGTGGTGGGATTGATGGAGATGGGTTATGGGCCTCAATTGAAGCCAATGCAGAGCTTAGGTTATAAACAGATGGTTCAATTTCTTTTAAAAAAGATCAAATGGGATGAAGCTATCCGACAGATTAAAAGAGACACCCGACATTATGCCAAACGACAGTTAACATGGTTCAAAGCCGATCCAGAGATTCAATGGTGGGATGGGTCGGAAGATTTTAAAAAGATATTTTACGAAATCAAATCTTTTTTCAGGGGAGGAGGGCATTGATGATGACCAAGAATCAGATTAACATCCAGGATCAATTTCTCAACCGCATTCGCCGAGATCGGAATCATGTTGTCGTTGAACTAATGACCGGCCATAAGATCGAAGGGATCATTCACAGCTTCGATAATTTCTGTATCGTCCTCAGGGGAGAGGCAGATCAATTGGTGTATAAGCATGCCATCTGTTCGATCTCTCCAGGTAAAAAGATTGAGTTTACTGAATCGAAATGAGATCCACCCTATTTTTTTTAAGAAGGAGGGCGATCCATTGAGGAGACATTCAGGATGTGGAATTCTTCAGGAGATTTCGTGATGGAGCATTTTGATATCAAACCCATACTCGAGTGCATCTTTTTCATTTCAGATTCTCCAGTCAAATTGGAGACTCTCATCGAGATCTTCCCCGAATCAAGCAAGGAATCGATCTTAGAGGGAATTCAGCGGATTCAAAAGGAAGGCCAGGAGGCCACCCGAGGGATTGAATTAGTGGAGGTTGCGGGAGGGTATCAATTCCGTACAAAGCCGATATGGGCGGAATGGGTGGGCCGATTAAAAAAGCCAAAGTCGGTAAAACTGAGTCAGGCCGCCCTGGAGACATTAGCTATTATTGCCTATCGTCAACCCATCATTCGGCCTGCTATCGAAGAGATTCGTGGGGTGGATTCAGGATATGTCATTCACACCCTCTTAGAGAAGGGATTGGTCAGGATTGTTGGGCGTAAAGACCTTCCAGGTCGTCCAATTCTTTATGGAACAACCAAGACCTTTCTCGAGCTTTTTAGTCTTAATAGCCTTTCAGATCTTCCCACCCTTAGAGAGATACAACCCCCCTTTCCCCCTGGAGAGAAATCCCCAAGGGAGATTTTAGAAAAAGAGGACCAAAGGGGGAGCAAATCTGAAACAGAAGGAGAGACTCAGTTGGAGGATTGGAATTCAGAGAATCTTAAAGATGGCCCAATCCGTTGGAAGGAGGAATAATTGCCATTCGAACGGATTCAGAAGGTCCTTGCCAGAGCTGGGGTTGCCTCAAGGAGGGAGGCGGAACGAATGGTGTTGGAAGGGAGGGTAATGGTCAATGGCAAGGTGATCGACACCTTAGGGTTAAAGGTGGATCCATCTAAAGATTCCATTAAAGTGGATGGAAAGAGAGTATCAGGCTTTGAACCCAAAGTCATTCTCCTTCTCAACAAGCCAAGGGGATATCTTTCCACGCTAAGAGATCCGAAGGGACGACCTACTGTCCTGGATCTCGTCAAAAATATTAGATGGAGAATCTATCCGATTGGTCGCCTCGATTTCGATGCGGAGGGTCTCCTTCTGCTTACCAATGATGGTGATCTCGCCTATCATCTCTCCCATCCTCGTTTTTCGATTCCAAAGACCTATTTGGTTAAAGTAAGAGGAATTTTAGATGAAAAGGATCGGATGCGGCTTATAAAAGGAATAAGGCTTGAAGATGGAGAGGCAAAAGCTCTTTCATGCCGTCTTCTCCGTGAGAGAGAGAAAAACTGTTGGGTTCGAATTGTGGTCACGGAGGGAAGAAATCATCTTGTGAAGAGGATGTTTTTAAGTATTGGCCATCCTGTTCTTAAATTGAAAAGAATTGAATATGGCCCAATTCAATTGGGGAATTTGCCATTCGGTCATTTTCGTTATCTTAAACGGGAAGAAACAGAAAAACTGAAACAGATATGTTTGGGAAATAGGGTTGGGAATTCAGAGTGAAGGTCAAAAAATTTAAAACTCTTAAAAAAACAAGCTGAACTTCGAATTGGATCATGATTACCAAAGTGGAGATCTTAAGAAAAATCGTTCATTTAGCCACCCTGATCATTCCAGTTGGCTATGTCTTGACTTCTGAAAAAACGGTCCTCTTATTTCTCATTCCTTTTTTCTTAGCCTTTTTCACGGTGGACCTTCTACGTCATCTTCACCCTAAGATGACTGCTCTCTTTAGGAAGTATTTTTTTGGGAGAGTCCTCAGAGAAGAGGAAAAATCAACATTGATGGGCGCTTCCTACTTCCTCTTTTCAACCATCCTGACCATCGTCCTCTTTCCTAAATCGATTGCCATTGTAAGCATCCTCATCCTGATCCTTTCGGATACCGCTGCAGCCTTGGTGGGGAAATGGATCGGAAGAATTCAGATCTTTGAGAAAACCCTTGAAGGGAGCGTGGCCTTTCTTCTCACCTCCTTTTTGATCATCTGGGTCTATCCAAATTCAAATCAATTATTTGGGAGCCTTGCTGCGATTGGAGCAACCTTAATAGAGGTCTTGCCCATCAGGGTGAATGATAATCTCACTATCCCTTTAGTTACAGGAGCAATTATGTCCTTCGGTATGTGAGGAGGGAAGGAAATCTTTTTAAGGTCTCAACAATTCTTCTGGCCTCCTCTTCTGAGGTTACTTTGAGCATCACAGCGTAAACCTTTAATTCATCAAAGAGAAAGGAGAGGGTGGCTTCAAAGGTTTTAAAGAATCTTTTTTCAGAAAGAGGAAAAAGACTAATCACGGGTTTATTTAACTTTCTGATTAGAACAGACACTTGCTCGAGATGAGTGGGGTTCCAAGTTTTATTGATCGGAATGGCAAAAGCGGCCACATCGAGGGATTTGGCTCTTGGAAGAATAAAGTTTATCCATCGGCATGAAAAAAAGGGGGTGAAGCCCTTTTGCCTGATCCCTGATACCATCTCTTGAAGGAGGTCGACTCGCCCTAAGGCTAATAACCATTCTCCGTATTTTTCTCCGATGATAAGAAAGGGAGAGTCTGTGGGATGAATAGGGGAGAGGGCCTTTTCAAATCGAAAAGGATCGAAAGTGATCCGATCAATCTCTCTCTGAGTAAAAACATCAGCAGGAGGAGAGGAGGGAAGGATATTTCGAATCGGTGGGGAAAGGGGGAAATCCTTTCGGATCGTGGAGATGATTTTGGGTTCAACATAGTGGATAGGTTTTCCCAAAAAAGAGAGACTAGGCTCCACATCAAAATGGCATAGGCCAATGAGACTTTCATCCCCTGTTGAGATTTTCAATTCCCGAAACGATTTGTAGTGTTGGGGCGAAGGGAGGTCAAAACACCAAGCCCCCAATTCGTAAACCCTTCTCATGAAAGGATAGATTTCTTTTTCACTCCTTGAGGGTTGAGGTTGGATTAAAAAGATCGCTCTTGGAATTTTTTTCCCTTCAAGGGTGGCTGTCGGAAAACGGATCATCGATCTATTCTATGATCTTTTATTTTGATTTTCAATTAGACTCTTATCACTATCGTTTAAAAATAGTTGAGAATATTTTTAAATTCATTAATATATTAAACCCATGGGCATTGCAATAAGACTGAAGGGAAATCGAAACCTCACACTCTCGATTGGATTTGTTCTCCTGGTGACCTTTCTTCCTTTCCTCCCCTCATTGCAAAATGGTTTTGTCAATCGGGATGATAACTCCTACGTGACTGAAAATGATTTGATTACGGAATTCTCTTGGGAGAATCTCAAGACGATATTCAGTACTCCTTTCATGGGGCATTATCACCCCTTAACCCTTCTCTCCTATCTTTTGGAATATTCCTTTTTTCATCTCCATCCCTTCATCTATCATTTAACCAACCTAATCATTCATCTATGCAATACCCTCCTCGTTTTTTGGTTGGTCTTCTTATTTACGAAAAACTTACTAACCTCGCTCATCGTTGCCCTCTTTTTTGGATTCCACCCCATGCGGGTGGAATCCGTTGTCTGGATTTCCGAAAGAAAGGATGTCCTTTATGCCTTTTTCTTCTTAGGGGCGATGATCAGTTACACCTATTATGATCGTGAAAGGAAGATAAAATATTACTATCTTACCCTTCTTCTTTACCTCCTGTCCCTTTTATCAAAGGTGATGGCTATCCCTCTTCCTCTGGTAATGCTTCTTCTGGACTATGCTTTTGGCCGTAAATTTGAGAAACATCTCCTTATCGAGAAAATTCCTTTTTTTGTCGTTGCCTTTGGTTTCGGTATCCTTGCCCTCTCTATTCCAGGGGCGATTAGGGGTTCCAGGTCAGCCTCCCCTCTTTCGCTTATCGATAAGATTTCTATCTATTGGAAGATAATAATTTTCTATCTGACAAAACTCCTTTATCCTACCAGGCTTTCCTGTCTCTATCCATCGGTTGGAGAATTGGTGACTCCATGGCCTCATCTTTTCTTATATTCACCGATTATGGTTGGATTCATTTTGGTATACTTTATCTTTACAAAGAGGATAAGGGAAATTCTTTTTGGATTGATTTTTTTCCTGGTCACTCTTGCTCCTGCTCTCCCACTGAGGATTGTGGCTGACCGATATACCTATATTCCCTACCTTGGTCTTTTTCTTCTTTTTGGAGAATTTCTTTCATGGCTTTTCTATCAAAGCCAGAGGAAGTTACGATGGGTTCGTCCCATTCTGTTTATGATTTTATTCGGAATCGTAGGAATTCTCTTTTTTTTAACATGGGAAAGAGGCCGGGTTTGGAAAGATAGTGTTACTTTATGGGATGATGTGATTAAGAACTACCCGGGTATTTCTAAAGCTTATGCCTCACGCGGAGAGGCTTATTCTGAAATGGGAGAGTATGACCAAGCAATACTTAATTATAACAAAGCTCTTGAGATCAATCCAAGATTTGCAGAGGCCTATTATGATCGAGGGAATGCCTACAACAGGAAAGGTCATTTGGATCAGGCTATTCTGGATTATACGAAGGCGATTGAGTTTAGGCCAAACTATGCAGAGGCCTATTATAATCGAGGCAATGCTTATGCCAAAAAAGATCAGTGGGATCAGGCCATTATAGATTACAATAAAGCGATCGAGATCAACGAAAACTATGTGGAGGCCTATGTCAATCGGGGGTCGATCTATTCGATGAAACAGCAATTTGATCAGGCCATCTCAAATTTTGATAGAGCGATTGAGATTAATCCCAAATACGCTATTGCCCATTTTAATAAGGCATTGGTCTGTGAGACGGTTGGCCGGCCTTGGGATGCAGTGAAAGCTTACAAAGATTTTATTGAAAATGCCGAACCCCACCAATCTCTCCAAATCGAGATTGCCCGAGAGAAAATCAAACAACTTTCCTTAGGTTCTTATGAGTCCAGGGATAATCCTTTGAAAGTATGGAAATGAAAGGGGTGCAACCAGAGTCCTTGGGATCCAACCCCGACGGTAAAATTCTAATCCGACGTTTAATAACCCACCTAATAGATTGGGGTGCTCTGCAGTCCGTTGAACCTGTTTAAATCGTTTTATTGCTAATGGACTGACTATATCACGGGGCAAGACGTTTCGATCTGTTGCTTCTTTTAACAACCATGCAATGCTTGTACCAATGTGACGATTAATAAACGTCGTGATTTTCTCTCTCCGAATGGAGGCAAATTCCATGGTTCCTCCTAAGACACCACCACAATTGGTCACAAAATCAGGAAGACACAACACTCCACGTTTAAACAATGTTCGTTCTGCCGCTGGAGTGATTGGGTTATTGGCCCCAGGACAGAGAATTCTCGCCTGAATGCGGGCTTCATTATCCACCCGTATGCTGTTCCATCGAGCACAGGGACAGAGGATATCAACGGGGAGTTCGAGAAGGTTTTCCCGCTCAATCCAATCTGCCTCCTGATAAATCTCCACAACATGACTCCCAACTTCATTCGCCAATCGGACAAGCTGATTGATATCGAGCCCTTGAGGATTGTAAAGACCCCCCTGAGAGGTTGAGATGGCAACAACCTTAACTCCCATCTTGGCTAACAAACTCCCAAGAGGTCTACCCACATTCCCAAATCCCTCAATAGCCACTGTGCTATTGGAAAGGTCTAATCCAATAAACCGCGACGATTGAATGACTCCTGCTAACACTGAATGGGCCGTGTACCAACCGGAGAGATTATCCTGCAACTCCCGCCTACCCACCTGGATGCCCACGGCATTGAGCATATAACGGATATCAGCATTGCTTGTACCCATGTCAGAGGTCGGGATAAATGTTTTACTCTTCAGTAGGGGTTTGATTGACTGACCAAACTCAACCAATCGTTTTAATCGATCTGACCGGGGAGCCTCAGGGTCGCCGATGACTCCTGCCTTGGCTCCTCCCTGAGGTAAGCCTAAAAAACCGTATTTTAAAGTCATGGATTCGGCAAGTGTGCAAATTTCATCCTCCTCAATATATAAAAGCATTCCCAATCCACCACAAGAACCTCCACGGATGGTAGAGTCGATGGCGACATAACCCATCATATGACCCTGATAAACAACCTTATAGATACAGGCGCCGTTTTCTCTTTTCAAAATTAAATCCATTTTTTCAAACCCTAAAGGGACCTATACTTCCAAGCGCATGAAGTCATTCATCATCTCAAAAAGCTGAGCGATGAAGCTATCCCATGAAGGACAGGATGGTTACGCCCTTTAGATTTACGTTGCACTTTTTTCAGAAATCCATGGATTTAAAGTCATTCCTGTTTTGCATAGAGTCCAAAATATTTAGCAAGTTTAACTTCTACAGGAAATCGATAGAAGAGCTTCTCTACTCTTTTCCTGGCAAGAGGAGCATACAGGTTACTTAGGAGTACCACTAATGGATTAGTTTTTTCATAGGGTTTAAGATAATGTCTTTTTCCCACGAAGAAATTGCAAAAATCGATCATTTCGATTAGTTGTCGCATTTCTTTAGATAACCATGGTGCATTCTTGGCACAATTTCGATAATTAAATGAAATCCAATCTTCCAATCGTTTAGGGACTTGTAACCCATGTTTTACTGCAAGGTCGAAAAGTTCTGTGCCAGGAAAGGGAGTAAAAATATTAAATACCCTAACAGCATTAGGATTCTCTTCAAGCAGTTTAAGCGATAAGGAGACCGATTCTAATAAATCCTCCTTTGTCTCGGTAGGGATTCCCATGATGAAGAAATAGACAGGAAGGATGAAAGAATTCTTCAAATTACGGTTTACCTCAAGGAGGGTGGGTACATGGACGGGTCTTTTAAGGAGTGATTGAATCCTTTTTGAACCTGATTCTACACCTATGCAGATGCGCCTGCAGCCCGCCCTTTCCAACAATTCAAGATCATTTTTGTTTATCTTTGGCAAGGTGTTTACAGAAAGAGTGACCTTTGAAATGATAATATTGAGATTCTCTTTGATGATACCTTCCAAAATTCTTCGAGCCCGGTTTATATCTGCAAAAAAGTTAATATCACTGAAAGTGATCCCCTGAAGGTTATAAGTCTTAACAAAATCTTTGATCCTCTGAACAGCGATATCTGGGTCCAAAGCTCTCCAAGTTTTTCTGTGGATGACGTTGTGATAGCAAAAGGTGCAAGGATTAGAGCAACCCCGACTCGTAAAGAAACTTAGGTGTCCGAGATTAAACATAGACCTCAAGTATTTCTTAGAATCTATAAGATGGGAAGGGAAAGGGAATTGTTGATTGAGATTTATAAAAGGCCTCATCCCAGTATGTTGGATGTGACCATTTTCTTTAAACCAAATCCCTTTAACTGTTTTGAGGGGAGTTTTAGTCTCTAAGGCTCTGACTAAATCCAAAGCCGTTTCTTCTCCTTCTCCCTGAATGACAATATCTATATATTTATTCTCAAGGGTTTGTTCGGGGAGAAGACTGGGATGGGCTCCTCCCCATACCACCAGAACATTCGACTGTTCTTTAGTGATTTTTGATGCCTCCAGGGCATGCTTGAGTTGAGTCCCTGTTTTGGATGAGATGATGATGCAGAGAGGATCTTTCTTAAGTTCTTTGAGGAGAATTGAACGCCAGGCAGGTTCAACTCTTTGGTCTATTATCTTTGCTTCATACCCCGCATGTTCTAAAACCGTCGCCGTGCAAAGGAAGTGCATGGGTAGGGATAGTCGGACTTGAGCCTGCCAGCCAGTCACAATGCGAGGATAAAATAAGATTATTTTTTTACTCATGGAGTGACCTAATCCTGTCTTCCAAATAACCGAAGTCCCTTGACCAGCTTGGTTTCAATAGGAATTCTTACATTAAGATTTTTAACGCGGTATCGAGCAATCGGATAGTATAACCTTGATAAGGCCACGACCAAAGGATTTGTTTTTTTATATGGAGTGACAAAGTGTCCTTTTCCAAGAAACATAAGGGGAAAATCCATCCCTTCAATCATTCTCTTTAATTCTGGAGAAATCCATTTAGATTCTTCTGGGATATTCCTGAAGTTGAAACGTGCCCAATCCTCCAGTCTTTGAGGTTCTTTTAAACCCAGTTGAATACATAGTTGATAGAGTCCTGTTCCTGGATAAGGGGTGTAGATATTGAAGGTTTTAACGGCTCTGGGATTTTCATCGGTGAGCCGGATGGCTAAACGGACACTTTGGGCAAATTCCTCAGGAGTTTCTGTGGGGAGTCCCATCATAAATAGATAAACAGGAACGATAGGGTAAGGGAGGAGTTTATAATTCGCCTCGATGACTTCTTCGATAGAACAATCTTTGTTCATCAAATTCAGGATTCGTTGGCTTCCTGATTCGACCCCTATGGAGAAACGTTTCACTCCGGCACGAATCATGAGTTGAAGAAACTCTTTATCTAATCGACAGATCGTATCTGCGCGGATCTGAAGCTTGCTGATGGATACGTTGAGATTGGCACGAATCATTCCTTCCAATATCTGATAGGAGCGATCCAGATCAATGAAGAAATGGTCATCTGTAAAAAGGAATCCCCTAATGTTGTAATCAAAGATGATCCGCTTGATCTGATCTAATACCGTTTCTGGAGCCATGGCCCTCCATTTTCTCTTATGCATGATAGGATCCCAGCAAAAGTTACAGCGAAAGGTACAACCTCGACTGGAATTGAAGCTGACATGATCGATGCCGAAGAGACGCCGCCGGTAGTGATCCATATTAATTAAATGATAAGAAAGAGGAGGTTGCTCGTCGAGTTTAATAAAAGGACGATCGCCGGTGTGATAGACCTTACTGTGTTCCTTATAATAAATACCTAAAACATTGCTTAAAGGTTGATTTGTTTCTAAGGCTTTAACCAGTTCTGGAAATGTTTCTTCCCCTTCTCCAACCACCACGATGTCTACATAGGGGTTTTGAAGGGTTTGCTCGGGGAGAAGGCTCGGATGGATGCCACCCCAGATGATGGGTACATCAGGATACCGGGTTCTCACGAACCTGCAGGCAGCAAGGGCGTGCAGGATTTGTGGTCCGGTCATGCAGGTTACACCAAAACAGATCGGTTTTTGAGCCAGACTCTCCTGGAGTTCTCTTTTCCAGTTAGGATTAGCAAATTCATCGATGATTTTGATGCGGTAGCCCTCCAGATCCAGAGGGGTGGCAGGGCAGAGAAGGCTCAGGGGAAGTTCGACACGCCGTTGTACCTGCTTTCCGCTACGTGGAGCAGGATTGAATAATACAATGTCTGTTATGGAGGATTGATCCTTGAGAGCCATTATTCTATTTGTGAATCAATTCTCTCTCAAACCCAACCCATTTCGGGTCATAGGCTTCAAAGAGTTCAGGGCATTCCAGATGGGCGGGGGATTTATGCACAAAGACGTAATCACCGACCACTGGAGTAAGCTTAAAAATATGGAGACCGCTTTCTTCTTCCACACACTTTGATAATGATTTTAAATAGTTGAGAATAATTCCTGTCATAAATCCTTTGAGATGTAAGTTGATGGCCACCTGTTCTAACGAGGCATTGCCAGCCCTGTCTCCCAGTCCATTCATTGTTACATCTAAACCTTCCGCTCCTGCATAGATTGCAGCCAGGGAATTGGCTGTGGCAAGCCCCAGATCATTATGCCCATGAAAAAACAAGGGAATATCTATATGTTGCTTTAAATACCTGACCAAATGATAAATTTCAAATGGATCTGAGCTCCCATTTGTATCATAGAGGGTTATCCTCTTTGCACCATAGCGGACAGATTCTGTAGCTATTTCTAATAGGAAATTTAATTCCGTTTGAGTGGAATGGGGAAATCCCACTCCTATCTCTGCCAGGTGATTCAACGAAAAAGTAAGGGCCTCTAAGAGTTGGTAGATCTTCGTTTTATGATCATAAGGTTTCCTTTTAAGAGAAACAGGCATCAATAGATCAAGTCTATTCAAGTATTGGCTTGCCTGTTTTATCTCTTCTTGGTAATTGGGTGAGTGAGCATAAATCAGGCCTGATGTCTTGATTGAAACGTTTTCTTCCTTAAGGCTTTTAACAAATTTTAAATCCTCAAATATTTTGCCTGGAGACACTACTTCGATTTCAGGTATTTTTACTTGAATCAATAATTGAGTGATCCTCATTTTTTGGGTGGGGCTTAAATTGACCTTAGGGACATCTAATCCCTCTCGAAGGGTGGAATCCTTAAGGGTGATTCGTTTATTGGTTTGAACCTTCTCAAATCTTTCAGGGATGTTACTCACTTGAGTATTTAGATTCATTTTGTCCCTCCCCCTTTCATCCTAACGAGGGAAATCCTCCTTCTCTTAATATATCTTCTAATTTTGAGATTCTGAATTCAGGTCTGGCCTTGCCATTGGCATCGCTGACCCCGCTGGTCAGACAACACAGTACTTTTTCTCCTTTGCCTATGGTGCCCTTTCCTATTTCCTTGAAGGTTCCTGCCAAAGCGATTAGCCCCGTTTTTTCAATGACCTTTCCATCCTTTAAGGTGATTTCAACTCCATGATCTCTAAGCAATTCCAAAATATTTTTACCATTAAAATCAATCTTTAAAAATTCTTTAAATTCTTGATGATTGATTGTGGTCAGGTCTCCACGGGTTCTCACAAGGATATCTTTAAGCTCTTCATAGGTACCATAGGTCTGGGGTTGAGCATCATACATGACCTTAGTCAGCAATTCTTCTTGGAAACTCCATTCTGTCCTTTCTCCCCTATCTTTCCATGCTCTAAACATTGGAGGATTGGCTTCCTGCTGGATACCGAGGAATCTTGGGAGGTCTTTCCATTCCTGTTTAAAATGTTTCAATACTCGATAGATCCCTATGGGACCAAAGGCAGCACTAATGGTCTGGGTGAGCCAGTTAAACTCTCCTTTCTCAAACATCTGTTCAAGGATAAAAAGTCCCCTGAACATTGAAGCTTCGTATCTCCATTCTCTTTCGGGGATATGTTTCCAACCCTTCAGTTTTGTTAAGAGATGGGCAGCCTCCTTCACCATCCTGGGATTTTCTACTGAAAAGAGATGGGCCTTTTGTGGTTTAAATATTTCGCTGTTTAACAAGAATAGGTTTTCTTCGGGAATAAACATAAAGGTCTCTATTCCTGCTCGGTTCCCATATTGGGTTAAGGCTGCTCCCGTATTTCCGCCGGATTCAAACACCGCTTTTTCGTAACCCTTTAATTTACATTTGGCGATGGTGATGCATCCATCGATAGACTTTAATGTTTTTGAATGCATCAAAGAGGTTTCATCCAATATAAAGACCTCAACTCCCCGATAGTTTAAAAGAGGAAAGATCCTTGATCCCTCCCGGATGCTTGTTTTCTGAAGCCAATGTTTATATTCTATATCCTTCTCTACAGACTCTTCAAATTGAAACACATCCCTATATCGTAAAACGATACTGATTTCAGGAGGGTATCTTAGATCAATGCACTGTTGAAAATCTATTTTATTCTTTGCTAAAATTTTCATGAAAGATCATTTTCTCAAGAGGTCTTAAGACCTTAGGCTCTGGAATTTCATCTGGGTAACCCAAGGGAATGATGGTGATGGGTTCGATATGTTGGGGGATTTCCAAGAGTTGTTTTATCTCTTGTGAAATCCTTGGCTCGCCTGTTCTATAAGCAGAGAGGTAAACGCTCCCTATTCCTCTGCTATAAGCAGCTACCATTAGATTTGCTGTGGCCAGCACCCCGTTCTCGATCTCCCGTTCATAGGATGTTTCTTTATCCACACAGACCACAATGATGACAGGGGCATCCTGCAGAAAATCAGCCTTATATTGTTGTTTTTCAATTGGGCAATATCGATTTTTAATCTCGGCCAGTTTTTCTTTTGTCCTCTTTGACTTGACAATAATAAAATACCATGGCTGACCATTCATCGAGGAGGGTGCCTGAATGGCTAAACCCAGTAATTCTTTAATGAGAGAATCAGGAATATCCTTCGCCTGATATTTTCTGATCGATCTTCTTCCTTGGAGGGCTTCATCGATCTTCATTTTCCTGCCCCTTTGCCATCTTAATAGCGATAAAATAGGCGGTAAAAAAACAGGTGGGTAATCGGGATAAACACTCAAACCTTTGGAGAAGGCGTAGGAATTGTTTTTGGATCTTAGGCTGAGCATGCTTCTGTAGCCAACGGGAGAGAGCAACCATCACCACACGCGGGCAATGGAGGATTGTTTCCATTTCGATGACCTTAAACCCAGTTTCTTGAATTAAGTATTTTAATGTGGATGGTCCCACCGTAGCCCCTACAAAATAGGGGACAATCCTAAGATGGTGGAGCCAGCGAAAGGGAAGCATATTTCGTAAAAGGATGATCGGGTTTGACAGATTATCAAGGGTCAGGATGATCTGGTGCCCTGGTCGAAGAACCCGGCGGAGTTCATGTAGACTCACCATCATTTCTTTGATGGATGTAAAGTGATCCAGGGTTGAATTGGAGATGATCAGATCAAAGGAGTCCTTTTTAAAAGGGAGACACCGCACATCAGCTTGAACAGATTGATAAGCTAAAAAACGTGATTTGGCTTGTTTGATGATGGGGAACGAGATATCCATACCCATGACCTGTTCTGCTCGATCCATTAGAAAAACCATCAACCCCTCACTGACAGCCTCGTCAAAGAGGTCCGTCTTAAGTAAATACTTTGCTCCTTCGAGTGGCCACCATCTCGAGAGTAGAGCTTTGTTTATCGTATCACTGTGGGTCCGCCACAACTGATGAGGATGGTTTCTCTGGGATATCCATCTTGCTCCTTCAGTGATCAAAATATTATTCTCCCAAAATCTTCGAAAGATTTCAATCCATTCTCTTTGATCGAAAGGCGTGCAAAATATCAATCACTTCAGAACATTTAACCAATTTGAATAAAAATAATAAATTAATATAACCTATTATGAAAAAACAAAAAAGTATTAAATTTATGGACCAATCAGATCGAAGCCATACCAACGGGAAAAAAAGTAATCCCAGGGCCAGGGTGGCTATCCATTTTCTTAATGAATAGGCCATTCTTTTTTGCATCTGCCATGTGATATATATGGAATAGATCACTGCCCCTAAGAGGAGCAATAGGCATCCTCCAAAACTTCCCATTTTTGGGATCAGGATTGGACCCAGAACCCAGATTGAAGTAAGCCGGATCACCGCTGCCCAAACTGCGGTTTTCGGACGATCACAAACGATTGTAAGGAGGATTCCAACATTATTCAAGACCTGGATCCACAGTGCCAAAGAGAGAGGCAACAGGTTGGTGGCTACAGGTCGATAAGAGGCACCCAATACAAGAGGGATGAGGTCATTGCCTAGAAAGAGTACTCCAAAAAACACCAACACCATCCCTAACCCTAACCCACTGATGATCCGTTCTACCCATCGTTTGATGTGTTCCATTTTCCCATCTACTTGGAGTGACATCAGCAAGGGGGCAAAGGATAGGATCAATTGGTGAATCCCACTCGAAATCGTAAAATAGACACTATTGGCCAATCCAAAATATCCCACCTCCACGTAATCAGGATAGAAGAGCCGAACCATTATCTGGCCACTATATTGAAAGGCAGAGGAGAGCAGATTGGAAATTAGAAAAATAAAACCGAATTTAAGATAAGGGGAGAGGTAATGGAGATCAAGACGAAATTCTTTTCGAGAAAAGTAGGACCTACCCCAGTTTAACCCGATAAAAAACACTATCCCTTCGGTTAGAAGCATTCCGATTAAGGCTCCGCGGAGTTTGCCAAGATAGAAACCGATGATTAATAAGAAGACCAAAAACCAATGTCTGAAGGTTTCACCCATCCCCCACCGACCAGCCTGGTTGAGTCCTAAAAAAAGATTGAAAAAAGGCTGGGTCCCACCTCGAATCAGCAGGGTGACGGAAATGATTAAAAATAAAAATCGATCAAGGTCGGTTAACCATAAGGATGTCAAAGAGAAATAGAGGATTCCGGCAATCAGGCCACTTAACAGGCTGATTATTAATAGGTTGGTAAAAAATTTTTTGAGTTTTTCCTCTTCCCCTTGAAGGATGAATTGAGGAGTAAATCGCCCCATCATCTGGGTGAAGCCAATATCACTTCCCACCACAAACCAGAGGTAAAGGGAGTTAATTAGGGCATATCGTCCATAATCAGCAGGGCCCATCATTCGAGGTACGCAGATTGCAAACAATAGACCTGCAAGGATGTGAAGTCCTCTTTGGGTTAAAAGAAATCCTGCATTTCGAATGGTTTTCCGTTCTTCGCCAAGCATTGTACTTAATTATACCCTCATTGTACGATTCCCACTAAGTTTATAGTGGGGGAGATCCGAAAAGGCTTTTAGGGTGATCATCTTGCTGTTTCCATTCAGGGACATTTGATGACCAAGATTGGGTTAAATCTTTTTTCTTCCTAACCTTCCTAAGATAATGGGTGAGAAAGATTAGAATGATCATCCAAATTAGTACTAAAAAGGATTGGTAGATTACATTGAAGGGGAAAGGGGTAGAAATGGGTCGAGCCGAGCCACACATGAGGGGCAGGGTTATTCCCAGCAGAAGACCTGCTCCAACTTTTTCTGTCTGTGAGGTGGAAGCCTGTTTGGTTATTCGAAATAGGGCAATCATAGGAAGAAGGAGGAGGAGGTCGTCATATAATCGATGGTATGCCCAGAGTCTTGCAAAGAGAGCTGTTACTCCCAAAAGGATCCAACGATCTCTATCTCGATATCGGTATACCCAGAAACCCAAAATTCCGATGGTGGTCAATGAAACAGGGATGATCCATCTTTTCATCCCTAAATGAACTAATAAAGTTTGTAAATTACCATAACCTCCACTTGCTGATCCGTGGACAACCCCCTTCAGGCCTCTTTCAAAAAAGCCTTGGATCACTTGTATCATCGGGATTTTCTGGAAGGATAATGCAAAAAGGGTGAGGGCCGCATAGCCCAAGATAATAAAGAGAGCTGGCCGAATCCTTTTTGGAAGGAAGAGGACTATCCAAAAGAAGGGGGCTGAGATATTTGGGAAAATGAGGCTGAAAAGAATCATCCCCGCTGAGAGGAAATCTTGATACCATTTTGGGTTTTCTGAAGAAAGCAGAAGGATGCCCATGAGGAGCATAGGAAGGAGATGAATAATTCGCTGACCATTTCCAATGGTGATGCCTGTAGCATACATGGAAAGCAGGAGTAAAGCGATAAAAATATATTCAAAAAGGGTCTCTGCCTTACTCTCTCTTAGGATAAGCTTGATGAGCCAGAGAAGTGCTCCTCCTGTGGTGATCCCCCATAACCATCGGGCAGATGTAATCTCCAGCCAACCCATGAATGGCCAGAGGAGGAGATAGGTTGCAGGAGGGTACACGGCTGTTTTGAGTTGAGTATAGGTTGGAGCTCCAGAAAACCAATGCTGAACGGAGTCATAGGTAATTCTTAAGTCAATTGCTCCAGAGGGGCCTGGATCAAAGAGTAATCGCCAGAAGCCAGCTTTGAATGCTAATAGTGCCATCACAGCCATTCCGCCTATGGCAATAGAAAGAAGGGTGGTTTTATACCTGACCCACCATCGGTGAATGCCCAAGGTAAATTTATTATTCCATTTTTTATTGGAGCCATTCATAGCCATTTCATCATCTGCTTATAATACGTTTGAGTCCCTCCCAAAGGAAACCTGCCATATTTGCCTCTTGCGATATTAAGATGAGTAATAAGCATAGAAAGGCGGGAAAGATCCTTTTCTGATCAAAGGGATAACGGAACATATTCAAATAAAATGGTAAGGTTTCTCTCCAAGAATGGTTTGGGATTGAACCTCTCAGGATCTGGTGGAATTGAAAAGCCCCCCGACCATAATTAAAATGTTGTTTCCAAAAGGAGGAGAGTCTAAGGAAATGGGTATGGTAAACCAGAACCTCTGGAGCATAAATGATTCCATAGCCATGACTAAGCCACCGTGCGCAGAATTCTCGATCTTCTCCTCCTGCTCGGGGGAAGGAGGGATCAAACCCACCTACGGCGTAAAAGAGATAAGAGGGAAGGGCAAGATTATTTGAGGAGATGAACCGGGCACCAAGAGAATTAAGGTTATAATAGGTAAAGAGATAGTCCATAAGCATTTGACTGGCAGTCGAATAAGAATTATTTGATAGGGTATTGATTGTTTTTCCCCCAATAGCATGGTTGGGGCATTCGGCAAAACGAGTTGAAAGGGATTGGAGCCAATCAGACGCAGGTATGCAGTCATCGTCCGTAAACGCCAAGTAACTTCCCCTTGCTTGGTTAGCACCTTTATTTCGAGCCTTTGCAGCCCCTCCATGGATTTGGGTGATGAGGGTGATATTGATCTGATGCTGGAATGGAGATATGAGACTGTCCAACGATTTTTCACCTCCATCATCCACAACCATGACTTCAAATCGGTCTTTCGGGTACTCCAAATATATAAGTGATTGGAGACAGGCCATAAGTTGGTTTGGTCTGTTGAAGGTCGGAATAATGATTGAAAAAGAAGGGTATTCCTGTTTCATAAGAATCAATGGAAAAAATTATTCTTGCCTTAAGGTTTTCAAAAAGAAATGGTTTAGGGATTCCGATAACATACCCATTACATACGCTCCTTGGGAGACCATTAAAAGAAAAGTGAGCCAATAACCTCTCAATCCATTCACTTTTCTAATCCCTGAGAGGATTAACGAAACATACCATGAGAGTGGGCTTAAGCGAATGGGCGCTCTTCCATTGGTAGTCCATCGTTTCAGGAACTGAAAATTGCCCTTTCCATAGAGAAAGTGAAGCTGTAGAAACGAGGATAAAGTTAAAGCATGAGTATGGTAAACAAGAGCATCAGAAACAAATCTAAAGGGGTATTTTTGCGCTCCCCAGCGATAACAGAAGTCACGATCCTCTCCGAAGCGAAGCGTGGGATCAAAACCCCCTATTTCATGGAATCTCTTGCTGGGCAGAGCAAAGTTATTGGCAAGAAAGAAACCCCCATGATTTTTGGTGGGATTATAATGTTCGTATAGATATTCTTGGAGCATCTGGGTTGCCATAGCGTAATGATTTTCTGGAAGGGCATTGATTGTCCTTCCTCCACAGAGGCAATAGGGTGATTCTCTAAAACCATGGAACATCGCCTGGAGCCATTTTGGATCTGGAAAGCAATCATCATCGATAAAGGCTAAATATTCCCCTTTAGCATGGGATGCACCATAGTTGCGAGCCATGGCCGGCCCCCTGTTTGGTTGCCTTAATAGAGTAACATTCATCTGATCATGAAATCCTGAGATGACGGGTTCGAGAGGAACCTCCCCTCCATCGTCAACAAGAATCACTTCAAAATATTCACCTGGATAGTCTTGTCGCACCAGAGCCCGAAGGCAGACCCTTAAATAATCAGGACGATTATAGGTTGGAATGATGACAGAGAAAAAAGGTTGTTTCTTGATCAATAAATCCAAAGGGGATCTCCTTCGATAGTTTCTGACTGAAAAGGTACCAGTTATCTTCTTCTTTCTCCCATGGCTTTTCTTGACCTTCTGGCAAGGAGAAGAGCAAGCAGATGTTTTACCTTTTGAGGAATCAACCAAGCCCGAGGGTCTCCTTTTCTAAAGTGGGAGCAAGGGCTACGGTTAAGATAGAAAGCCTGAATACTGCAGGCGTCAGCCCATCGGTCTGCATAAGGGCAATTCTTGCAGAAACTCAAGCTTTCAGGAGCATCCCGAATCATTCTTCGGATAATTTTTGATCGAGAGCTAAACCATAAATTAGCAAACGACATACCCATAGATAATTTACCAAAGGATTGTTGGGCATTATAGTCCTGTTCACAAGCTACGACTGTCCCATCAGCCAAAACTGTGGGAAACCAGAAAGGCTGCTGACAGATGAAGTCGCCCTGTCGGATCCGATTTAGTCCTTCGTAGCGATAAGCCCTTAATTCTTTTGCTTTGGGCAAAAAGGCCTGGTGTATGTTACTGGAGGAGTCTATGATAGAAAGGGTGCGCAGAGTTAGGAGATCAAATCCATTCTCTTGAGCAAAGTCTTTCACAAAGGGGACCTTATGTTTCATAACCATGTATCGCATATGGAGTATAGGAAATTCTAATCTTTCTTTCCGTTTAATTTCTGCCAATCGTCTTACTCCGGACAGGATTGGTTCGAGTCTGGCACCGACCCTGAATTTTGAATGGGTTTCATCCGTGAGCCCATCAATAGCTACGATTAGATAGGTAGGAGGGGCATTGATAATTGCATGGATTATAGCCCTATCATCCAGATTCTGACCATTGGTAGAGAGAAGAGTGATCACAGGATATTTTTGAGCAATCCGTAAGATATCCGCCAGTTGGGGATGAAGGAGGGGTTCACCCCAAGCCCATAGGGATGCAGTCAAGAGATAAGGTCCCACTTCATTGATGAGCTGCTCAAACAGGGATGTATCCATAGCTCTTGGGATCCTCTTTATCTCACACGTCCCAATAGGGCAGACCGGGCATTTAAGATTACAAAAATTGGTTAATTCAATCTGCATGTGGAGAGGCCAATTCCAAGGAGTCAACGGTCTATGGATAAAAAGAAACCCTGCTTTTAAAAGATTGAGACGTTTT
>JBBIRT010000016.1:0-5616 GCA_037441725.1 Deltaproteobacteria bacterium
TTATTATAGTGGTCTTCACATCATGGGTAAACCCTATCTTTGGTTCTCACTCATCGTTGATCTCGGTGGTCTACTGGTTTTGATCGGCGTGCTCATGGCGATCTTCCGACGTTATGTGATTAGACCCAAAGAGTTGAATACTCTCTTTGATGATGGGGTGTTGCTCTCTTTACTCACAGCCATCCTGATTACGGGCTACATGGTGGAAGGGTTGAGGCAGGCAGTTACCGAAATAAAGGTTCACCCTGACTGGGCAGTTTGGTCCCCAGGCGGGTACGTCTTTGCCAAAGCCTTTGCCGAGATCAATCAGAATTCCCTTCTATACTGGCACTGGTTCTTATGGTGGTTCCATTCAATCCTTACGATAGGTACAATTATTTATTATGCCCTTGTCTTTTCCAAATTACAACACATTATTGTGTCACCCTTAAATATCTTTTTCCGTTCCTTAGGGCCAGTTGGGGCTCCTGCACCTATTAACATAGAAAAGGCTGAATCTGAGCCCCTTGGAGTTGGGAATATTAAAGATTTCACCTGGAAACAACTCCTTGACTTAGATGCCTGTACAAATTGTGGACGATGTCAAGATGCTTGCCCGGCTTGGGCAACGGGAAAACCTCTTTCTCCCAGAAAAATGGTTCAAGACCTTAAGACCCACATGGTAAAAAGAGTTGATCTTACGACAGATCCATCAAATAATATTCCAACCTTAATAGGGGATGCACCCAGCGAGGCTGAAATATGGTCATGTACGACCTGTGGTGCGTGTCAGGAGATGTGCCCTGTTTATGTGGAACATATTGTAAAGATCATCGACCTTAGGCGTAATCTGGTCATGGCACAAAGTAAGATGCCAGAGACAGCTCAGTTGATGCTTAGAAATATGCAGTCAAGAGGGCATCCCTGGGCAGGAATTCAGTCTCTGAGATTGAGGGGAGACTGGACAAGCGGCTTGGAGATCAAAATCTTGGCGGAAGGGGATCCTATAGAAACCCTATTCTGGGTAGGGTGTACCGGTGCTCTGGTTGAACGAAATGTCAAGGCCACCCTTTCCATGACGAAAGTGCTGAAAAGGGCAGGGATCGATTTCGGTGTATTAGGTGAAGCTGAGACCTGTTGTGGTGATCCGGCTCGGAGAGCCGGTTATGAATTTCAATTTCAGATTATGGCCGAACAGAATATTGAAACATTTAAAAGCCATAACATTAAAGAGATCATTACCACCTGCCCCCATTGCTATAATACCCTTAAAAATGAGTATCCGAAATATGGTGGCGATTTTAAAGTGATTCATTATACTGAACTCCTTGCTGATTTAATCAGACGAGGCAATTTGAAAATAACCCGGGAATGGGATTCTATTATTACCTATCAAGACCCTTGCTATTTAGGCCGTTATAATGGAATATATAAAGAGCCTAGGCAGGTCTTAAAAGCAATTTTAGGGACTAATAAAGTTAGAGAAATGGAACGTTCCCACCGCATGAGCTTTTGCTGTGGTGGTGGCGGCGGGCATATGTGGATAGAGGAACAGCCTGGAACGACCAAAATCAATTTCATGCGGATTGAAGACGTTCTCAAGACCCAAGCAGACACGGTTGTTACGGCCTGTCCTTATTGCTTACAGATGTTTGAGGAAGGGATTGAACATAAACAGATTCAGAATGTTTTGAAGGCAAGAGACCTTGCTGAAGTGGTTGAAGAAGCCCTGGAAAAGATTTAATTCAATGATAGACAATGAACGATGAACAGTGAACGATGAACGAGGAACAATGGGCGATGAACAGGTCGTGGTTATATTATCCGTTTCCCATCATCTTTTGAAGAGAGGAGTAAATGATGCATACGATCGTCTGTATCAAGCAGGTTCCTGATCCAGAAATCCCCCCAGCGAAATTTAAAATCGATCCTGAGACGAAAAGGGTCATTCCTCCTCCAGGGGTACCGCCTGTCATCAGCGTCTATGATGAGAGGGCGGTTGAGGCAGCTTTACGGCTCAAAGATAAGCACAAAGGGAAAATAACCGTCATCAGTATGGGGTCTGGGAAGGTTTCTGATGTCGTCAGGCATGCCTTATCCATGGGGGCTGACGAGGGATATGCTCTCGAGGATGAGGTCTTTGAAAATTTGGATAGCTTTGGCACGGCCTATGTCCTTGGGAAAGCGATTCAAAAGATTGGTGGTTATGATCTAATCCTATGTGGAAGACAGGCTGCTGATTGGGGTGCCGGCCAGGTTGGATCTATATTGGCCGAAATCCTTGGAATTCCAGTCATTACCCTCGCCTGTAGTATCGAATTAGTGGATAAGAGCCTGCGGGTCAAGAGGATCATAAAGGATGGATTCGAGGTCTTAGAGACCCCAATCCCTAGCCTCATTACCGTAAGCAGTGAAATTGGACTTCCCCGTCTTCCTGCTGGGATGAGCCTCATGCTTGCTCGAAAGAAGCAGATTCCTGTCTGGAAGGCCAAAGATATTGGAGCTGATCCCTCCCAGTTGGACAAGACTAAAGCTCATACTGAGATTACGGATCTCTCTATCCCCTCTCGAAAGACCGAGTGTGAAATGGTGACCGGGGCCACCCCCAATGAGGCTGCTATCAACTTGGCCTTAAAATTGAGTCAGTTGATATGATGGACCAAGAATTAGTTCATCAAAGGGAAAAAAGGAAGGAAACCCAGATTCTATCAATCTTGATTATTATCAAATGAATGGAGGACATTTAGATGGAGACGTATAAAGGTGTATTAATTTGTGGGGAGGTTGTTGAAGGGACATTGGCACCTATCACCATAGAACTTCTTGGGATCGGTAAAAAGCTTTCGGATGGGCTTGGAGAAGGCTTAGGGATTTTATTGATGGGCAGTAAATCAAGGGACCTAAGTCAGGAGGCAATTGCCTATGGAGCCGACCAAGTCTATGTCGCTGAAGACAGCCTCTTAGACACCTATAATTCTGATGCTTATACTCAAGTTGCTGCTAAACTTTGTCAGAAGATCCTTCCCTCCATTGTGCTTTTAGGTCATACAGATATGGGTTGTGATTTAGCTCCAAGACTCAATGGTCGATTAGGGGGTGGACTTTCCATGGATTGCTTATCCTTGTCCATTGACCCAGCGACCAAGCTGCTGGTTTCCATCAGGCCTGTCTTTGGGGGGAATGCCCACGCTACCGTCATATCGAAGTCTGCTCGTCCTCAGATGGCTACAATCAGAACAAAAGTGGTGCCTCCTGCTGAACGAATTGATTCTCGACAGGGTGAGGTCATTCCTGTAGAGGAGAAGGTTGATCCTTCGATGATTAAAGTTAAAGTGGTTGATCGGATAAAAGAGGAAGTAGAGGGGGTGAAGCTTGAGGATGCTGAAGTGGTGGTCAGTGGGGGTCGTGGTATCGGGAGTGCCCAGAATTTTGCGATGCTTAGGGAGTTAGCCCATGTTTTGGGAGGGGCTGTTGGAGCTACAAGACCTGCTTGTGATGAAGGCTGGGCCCCAGCATCCGCCCAGGTTGGCCAGAGTGGAAAGGTGGTGAGCCCTAAGCTTTACATTGCAGTGGCTCTCTCTGGTGCCATGTCGCATATTGCTGGATGCTTAGGATCAAAATATATTGTAGCGATCAACAAAGATAAAGAGGCCAATATCTTCAACGTTGCTCACTTTGGAATTGTAGCAGATTATAAAGAAGTGTTGCCTACGCTAACCTCAAAGCTCAAAGAACTCATATCAAAATAGAAAACCCCGCTCCATCCCGAGATATGTGTCTTTATACCGTCATTCCCCATGGGGATGCTTGAAGGCCTGATTGATGAGGTCCTACGAACCACTGGTGATCCTTTCTTGGAGAACAGTTTCCTTTGACAAAACTTTAGGGATATTTCTAACCAAGTTTTATTTTTTTCCCGTGTCAGGGATAAGGCCTTCCAAAGATTGCTTGGGTTTTATTCAGTAATTTTTTGCAGTGATTTTAAATGGTTTGTTTGAATATTGACAGGGTATTGGGCATAATTGGAGTATTATCGATGGGATGGAAATCCCCTCTCTAAGAAAAATCTTTTCTGTTGAAACATAAAAAGGAGAAGGAAATTCGTGGACCAACTCTTCAATCCAAAATCTGTCGTGGTCATTGGTGTTTCGGAAAGTCCAAATAACCTGGCAAGAATGATCGTTGAAAACCTATTCGAATTTCAATTTAAAGGAGAAATCTTCCTCATCGGTAAAAAAGAAGGGATTCTATTCGGGAGAAAGATTCTCACCTCGATGAAGAACCTTCCAGAGAAGATAGATGTGGCTGTCATCCTTACCCCTGCTCAAACCATACCAGGAATATTGAAATCCTGTGGAAGGAAGAAGATTCCTTGGGCGATTATTGAATCAGGGGGATTTAGTGAATATTCTGAAGAGGGATCGAAGTTAGAAAAAGAGGTCCTCCGAGTTGCAAGAAAATGGGGCATTCGAGTGGTTGGGCCCAATGGGATTGGGATTAGTAATTTTGAAAATGGTTTTGTTGTTCCCTTCGTTAAAATGGGACAAAGGGGGATCAATAAAGGGAAGGTCTCCATTCTTGCTCAAAGCGGTGGAGTCTCCTTAGCCTATATTAACCTTCTTGCCAGTGCCAATGTTGGAATGGCAAAGGTGGTGAGCATGGGAAACAAACTGGATCTCAATGAGATCGATTACCTCAACTATCTTATCCAAGACCCCCAAACCGAGATCATTGGCCTTTATTTAGAGAGTCTGGAAAGAGGCAGAGCATTAATGGAATTAGCCCGATCCACCCCCAAACCGATTATCATTCACAAGGCCAATATTGGAGAAGGAAGTCACCACATTGCCAAACTTCATACCGCCGCTCTGGCTAATGACGATCGGGTAGTGGATGCGGCATTGAGGCAGGCAGATATTGTGAGGACAAGGGATTTTCGCTCCTTTGTGAGTGCTGTCAAGATCCTTTCCCTTCCCCCCATGAAGGGGAAAGACCTCGTTGTCCTTTCTCGATCGGGAGGGATTGCCATTGTTGCTGCAGACTATGCGGAGCGTTACGGTTTTAGGCTTTTCCCTCTCACACAAAATTTCCAGAAACGAATCCACAATTACTTCAGGGCCAAGGTGATTCAACCGACCAATCCTTTGGATCTTGGGGATCTTTTTGATTTTGATCTCTATATCAAGATCCTCGATCAGGTGCTGAGGATCAAGGAGGTAGATGGGGTTCTTTTTCAGCACGGATCAGTCGGTGAAGAAAAGGAGCCTTCTCGAAGATTGATCCAGGCCATGAAGGAACTCTCCTTTCTCTATAAGAAGCCTGTTGCCCTCTGCTATATGACGGATGAGGAGGAGTTGGCCCAGATCAAGCGAACGCTCGATTATCCCATCTTCACTGAACCGAGTGAAGCCCTGGGAGCCTTGGCGATTTCAAGAGAACGGTATAGGAAACAAACGCTCCTAAAGGAGAAACCCCCAATCTTTTCAGTCCGTCGGGAACGGGTGAAGCAAATTTTCCAAAAAGTGAGAAGAGAGAAGAGAGATCCCCTTCTTCCAGAGGCTCTGGAAGTTCTTCAGGCCTATGGCATTCCTGTTGCAAACATCCAAATGGTCACTCAAAAAGAGAATTTAAAAGCCG
>JBBIRT010000016.1:5626-22163 GCA_037441725.1 Deltaproteobacteria bacterium
TATATGCGGCCTTGAGTCAACTCAATGTTCCTATTGCTCTTAAGCTCATCTCTTCTGAAATCTCACACAAGTCAGATATTGGGGGGGTTGCCCTGAATATCCATCACCTCACTCAGGCGGAAGAGGAATTTGAAAGGATGAGAAGAATTGGAAAAGGATCCTTTAAAGGAGTTCTCATTCAAAGGATGGCTTCAGGAGGAAAAGAAATCATCCTTGGAGCCAAACGCGACCCTTCCTTCGGTCCCTTTGTCCTTTTTGGAATGGGAGGAGATTATGTGGAGGTCTTTAAGGAAGCCTCTCTTCGAGTCATCCCAATCAACCAAGCTGAGGCAGAAGAGATGATCTTAGAATCGAAGGCTTTACCCATCTTAAAGGGGGTTAGGGGAGAACGGCCCCTCCATATAGAGAAATTGGTCGAGATCCTGCTCAGGCTCTCTCAGCTGGTGATGGATTTCCCAATGATTGAAGGAATGGATATCAATCCCATTATCGTTCAGGAAAGGGAGGCATTGGCCTTGGATTGCCGGATCCTTTTAGGTGCAGAGTAAAGGGGGTGTGGGTTAGATTCCTTTTTGCAGCTCTTTTGAAAAACGGATCTGGAGAAACTGATAAATTTTTTCTCCGATCTTAAGGCCTAACTCAATGAATTCCGGTCCGTAGATTTTTCCGGTCTCTGAGCGGAATGTTTCTTTTATCGAAGAGATTCCCTCCATCCCCTCTGGAAATCGGTGGATGAGGGGAATGATCTCTGCTTTTACAGAGCGGAGCATTTGCCAAAGGGTTTGGGTAAAATTATCTGGCCCCCATCGAAATTTATCCGCATCATAGAGGATGTCACTGATCATCTGCCCGACGGGTGAATCAATCCTTTTGGGCTCAACAAAGGCTTCATGGTTGGCAATGGCCTGGATAATATGTTCTACATGTCTAGGGAAGATCGAAAACTGATGCAGTATTTTTGAAGCTGCCGAGGCACTTGCCTGAGCGTGGTTTTTTTCACTTCGGCATAAATCATGAAGGAGGCCAGCAATTTGGGCCATCCGGCAGGCATCACGTTTTAGAGATTCCTCTAACGAAATCTTTTCCCCTTCGATATAGGCCAAAGCGCCTGCTTCTAATGCAACCTTTTCAGAATGGAGGATCCCATGGCCAAAGTCGTCTTTCAATTCTCCATGAATTAAGGATCGACACTTTAAGACCTGACCATCCTGATCAAATAGAGATTGGGACCAGGCCAGGGGTTCTCTAAAAAGAAGATAGAAGCGAGGTTGAGGAAAAGAGGCTGCAATCTCTCGAGATGCGATGATCATTTCCTCATAAATATCTTTCATCCAATATCCTTTCATGGAAGGATTTCTTTCTAAGGACCTGTTGGATTGGAGACCCTGGGTCTTAGATATTCAGGCATGAATGAGGCAATGACCTCTCCTGTTGCACAAAGTTGCCCATTAGCGGAAACCGTAACGCTTACGACGACCTTACGACCTTTGGTCTCTTTTACCTTTCCCCGCACTTCTAATGGAACTCCCAACGGGGTGGGACGTTTAAATTCCACATGGAGTGAGGCCGTTACAAAACGCAAGGGAGGTTCTGTTCCCATCTCACGACCTTCTGCACGATAGGTTACGGCTGCTGCTGTCCCTGTACCATGGCAGTCCATGATCGAGGCAATCAGACCTCCGTAAACATATCCTGGGATTGCTATATGGTAGGGTCGAGGAGTAAAAATGGCAATGGTTTCATCTCCGTCCCAATAACTTTTTATCTTGAGACCCTCCTCATTCAGACGTCCACAACCATAACAATAGCTTAATTCATCTGGATAATAATCTTGGAATGCCCTCCGATCCATGAGATCTCTCCTTTTCCCCACCTGAGGATTAAGAAAAATCGGAAGAAACCTACCATTTCTTAAAGATGAAAAAGCTGGCCATGATAATCATGGCAAATCCAACCAGATAATTCCAACGAAATTCCTCTTTCAAATAGAGGACTGAAAAAAAAGAAAATACCATTAGGGTGATGATTTCCTGAAGAGTTTTTAATTCGGCTGCCGAAAACTGTCTATGTCCGATACGATTGGCAGGAACCTGAAAGCAATATTCAATAAATGCAATGAACCAGCTGATAAGGATCACCCTAAAGAGTGGGGCCTCTTTATATTTTAGATGTCCATACCAGGCAAAGGTCATGAAGATATTAGAAAAAGTTAAAAGAACAACCGTTTTCATCTCATCATCCCCCGTTGAATGAATTAGGAGTTCCCAATTTGCACCATTATTATTATTTTATTAAATTTTAACAGAACTTCTTAGAGTTATCTATCCCTATGAGACAATTTCAAATACTCTTTATCAGGAGGAGTTAACCCTAAGAATAGAGGATCATTATTAAATCGACTGATGAGGAGGGTATTTGGACCTTCCAGAAACAATGGGTTAGATCAGTAGGGGAAAGCCTTTATAGTTGTATTGATTGGTAATGGGAAGTTCTGTTGAACGATTTAATTATCTCTCCCTCTTTCCAGCAATAAATTCCTCGACCATCACTTTGGCTTGATCATCCGGGATTTGAACCAGTGGGTGTTTCATCGCATAAGCAGAGATTGAGAGGAGAGGACCCCCAATTCCACGATCCCGGGCGAGCTTGCAGCATCGAATAGCATCAATGGTCATCCCCCCACTATTAGGAGAATCTTCTACGGAGAGTCTCAATTCGAGGTGGAGAGGTACTTCTCCAAATCCTCTTCCTTCCATTCGAAGGAAGCAAACTTTATTATCATTTTGCCAGGGAACATAATCAGAAGGGCCGATATGGATATTCTCTGGTTCCAAAGGGACATCAAGCTGAGATTGAATCGCCTCCGTCTTTGAGATTCGTTTGTTCTTCAATCGATTTCGATTAAGCATATTGAGAAAATCCGTATTGCCCCCTGTATTCAACTGGTACGTTCGGTCTAACTTCACCCCTCGGTCTTCAAAGAGTTTGGCCAACATGCGATGGATGATGGTAGCTCCCATTTGAGATTTTACATCATCGCCAACAATGGGGATTCCTTTTTTCTCAAATCTTTTTGCCCAATGTGGATCTGATGCAATAAAACTTGGCATGCAATTGACCAAACTCACTCCAGTGGTCAGGCAAGCTTCAGCATAGAATTCGGTGGCTTGATCTGAACCGACTGGAAGATAATTCAAGAGGATTTCCACTCCAGAGTCTTTGAGGACCTTTTCCACATTACAGGGTTTTTCATTGGCGACCAGAAAGATGCGGTCTTCTGGATAATCCTTCATATGGTCCGAGACCCCATCCAAAACCTCTCCCATGGACACCACCACTGTAGAATCGTTGAATTGGGAATGAATCGTTCTCGTACAATTGGGTTTGGCAAAAAGGGCTTCATGGAGCGGCCTTCCGACCTTTCTTCGATCAATATCGAAAGCCGCACCCACTTCGATATCCCAAGGTTTATATCCTCCGATATCCAAATGCATTAAACCGAGAGGCTTTTCTCTCTGATTCTTATTTCCATTGGCTCGATAAAATTCAATCCCTTGGATGAGGGCACTGGCACAATTTCCAACACCTACGATGGCAATTCGAATTGGTTTTTTCTTCATAAGAATCCAACCTTTCAAAATTATATCATGATCTCTCAAGCAATTTTAATTATCGTATTTCCACTCAAAAGTCAAGAAATTTGAAGGCCTGTCTCTTGACTTATTTATGTTTATTTGGTAATTTTTCAAAAACAAATCTTGGTGGGATGAAAGATGAGAATGAAAAAGTCAGAACTTCTAAAACAACCTATTCAACATTTGAATCTGAAGAGGGTGAAGAATCTTATCGATCTGGTCCAGGGTTTTCAATGCACTTCTTTTCAAAGCCGAAATGTCTTTAAATGCTTTGAGGTTTTTAGGAAAATGGTCAGAGATCCCTCCTGCATCATCTTCCTGGGACTATCCGGAGCGATGATCCCAGGGGGGATGCGTTTGGTGATTCGGGATATGATCGAAATGAAGTTGGTTGATGTAATCGTTTCAACCGGGGCCAATATCTTCCATGATCTTTTTGAAAGCTTTGGTTATCATCATTATGTAGGGTTTGAGGAGTGGGATGATGATACCCTTCGTGAGCATCGTATTGTAAGGGTATATGATGCCCTAATGAATGATCATGAGATCAATCGGGTCATAAGACTACTTTCCAAGATTCCAGAAAAATTAAAGGAAAGGGTGGTCTCTTCACGTCGGTATTTGGAGGTCTTAGGGAATCAGCTCAGCGATGAAGGCTCCATCCTTAAGAAGGCCTCTCAGTATGGGGTCCCCATCTTTGTTCCTGCTCTCTGTGATAGCTCCATTGGAATCGGTCTCACTTTTCTCCACCTCCAAAAAAAGGTTTCCTCAGAGGGGCTCCTCATTGATCAAATTCGCGATAGTTTTGAGATTGCTCAGATTAAAAAGATGGCCTCGGTGACTGGGGCGATTTACATTGGAGGGGGGGTTCCTAAAAACTATATTCAACAGTTGGGACCGGTGAGTGAGCTCCTCTTCCAGAAAGAGAGTGGCCATCGATATGCCTTCCAGATTACCACGGATGATCCCAAGTGGGGAGGACTCTCCGGATGCACCTTTGAGGAAGCAAAATCCTGGGGAAAGATTGAGAAGGGATCCAGCTATTCCGCCGTTTATCTGGATGCAACCATTGGCCTACCCTTGTTGGTTGGAGCCCTTCTTCAGGATGGGGAGGTTTACCGAAAAAGGAAAAGACGCCATTTCCATTGGGATGGAGACAGGTTGAGATCCATTCAGTTTGTCTAACCCGCGCTTCCATAGGTCTTTACTTGATTTACTGGATTTTTCTCAAAATTCATTGTCACCCCTTCGGCACACAGAACTGGATGGAAGATCTTCCAAAATCTTGTCGAGCAGACAATTCTCTTTGCCCGACCGATTGCTCGAATTTTTCACTCCTTCTGAGGCATGCCCATTCCTTTCTTAGATAGGTTGAAAAATGCAGAGGCAATAGTTATATTAATTAGGTAAATGGGTTTTGGGATAGAAATTGACAGGTGATCCTTAGCGTATGCTAATGAACCTCAAGGCTAACCTCTAACATTAAAAATTCCGATAAATTTAGAAAAAGGAGTTGGATCTCAATGAAGGATTCAAATGCAAAGGTTCCAGATCAGAAGGAGCTTGAAAAGGAGTTAAATGAATACTTGGGGAAAAAGTATGGAGATCGAATTCGCCTGGTTGTCCCGATGCTTTTCCCAAAGCCTCAGACCGAGGAGGTTTCAAAAGAAGAGAAGGAGTTGGGAGAGGGGAAGAAGGGGAAGATCCATTTTGATTTAAAACCAGAGGAGTTAGAGGCCTTTCTCAACGATTATATCATCCGACAGGATGAGGCTAAAGAGATCCTGGCCACCAAGATCTGTACCCATTTCAATCGAATCAAGTTTACAGAGATGACCAAGGGCAGAAATCGATATGAAGGGGTGGGCCACATTAAGAATAACATCTTAATGATTGGACCCACGGGGGTGGGAAAAACCTATCTGATCAAATTGATCGCAAAGAAGATTGGTGTCCCCTTTGTGAAGGGGGATGCTACAAAATTCAGTGAAACAGGTTACGTTGGAGGGGATGTGGAAGATCTCGTCCGGGATCTCGTATATGAGGCCAATGGAGATATTGATCTGGCCCAATATGGAATCATTTATATTGATGAGATCGATAAGATTGCCTCTTCCAACAACCTGATTGGACCTGACGTTTCAAGGACAGGAGTCCAAAGGGCATTGCTTAAGCCAATGGAAGAGACAGAGGTGGATCTAAAAGTCCCTCATGATCCCATCTCTCAGTTAGAGGCCATTGAACATTATCGAAAGACAGGGAAGAGAGAGAAACGGACAATCAATACGAAAAACATCCTCTTTATCATGAGTGGTGCGTTCAACGGTCTTGAAGACCTTATTAAAAAAAGATTGAACCAAGAGGGGATCGGTTTTGGAGCAGAAATCCGATCAAAAGATGAGCGGGCCGAGTATCTCAAACAGGTAAAAGCTGAAGACCTGATTGCCTATGGGTTTGAATCAGAGTTCATCGGAAGATTACCTGTCACCACTGTTTTCGAAAAATTAGAGGTAGAAGACCTCTATGCCATTTTGAAAAACCCAAACAATCCAATCATCCTTGGGAAAAAGAAGGATTTCAAGTCCTATGGAATTGATATCCAGTTTGAAGACGAATCCCTTTATGCCCTGGCTAAAAAAGCCTATGAGGAAAAGACGGGAGCGAGAGGATTGGTTAGCGCTGTGGAAAAGGTTCTGATAAAGTATGAGAAGAGACTACCGTCTACGGATATCCGGAAGTTTGTGGTCACCCAAGAGGTCGTCGAAAATCCAGAACAAGAATTAGAGAGACTCATTCAAGATCCCAATAATCCTGAGATGCTCCAAAGATTTGAAGCCCTTTTAGAGAAGGAAAAAATGGCCTTGAAGCAGTCCATCCTTCAGAAGGAGGGAGAATTTAAGAAACGATATGGGATGGTTTTCCGGGAGGGGAGAATCGATCTCATCGTTCATCGCATGATCGAGAAAGGATATGATCTGAACACGGTTGCCGAGGAGGTTGTAGAGATTCAACAACAGGTGGAGAGATTCGAAAGGGATTTCCAGCGGCGAACGGGGATTGATCTCCAATTTACTGAGGAGGCCATCAATCGGGTAACGGAGATTGTCCTGAATGAGGAGGGGAGGGGAGTAGGACTCTTATCCAGGCTTTCCAAGGACTATGAGTATGGATTTGAACTTCTTCGTGATAAAACAGGACAAAAGGAATTTATGATTACCCGGGAGGCTGTGGATGACCCTGAAGGGTATCTCAATCGGATGATCCGGGAGATTTATAAAAAACAGTCTGGCCAAAAGCTTGAGGGGAAGGAATAATGGCAGGGAAAGATTATTATACCATTCTTGGTGTGAGTAAGAATGCCAGTGAAGAAGAGATTAAGCGAGCTTATCGGAAACTGGCCATGAAATACCATCCTGACCGGAATCCTAACAAGAAGGAGGCTGAAGAACGTTTTAAAGAGATCAATGAGGCATACGCGGTGTTGAGCGATAAGGAAAAAAGGAATCAATACGATACCTTTGGGGCTGAAGGGTTTCATCAACGGTTTACTCAAGAGGACATCTTCCGAGGATTTGATTTTGATGAGATATTATCAAGCCTCTTTGGAGCCAAAGGAAGAAGGGAGTTTCGATTTGGAGGCCATACGGGCTTTGATTTTGGAGATTTTTTTGGGAGATCGGGCTATCAGGATATGGGTCGAATGCCCCAAAAAGGAGACGATACCCTTTATGAATTGGTCATTTCATTGGAAGAAGCCGCTTTTGGTGGAGAAAAGAGGATCAGTTATCGGAAGAATGGCAAAGTGGAGGAGGTTTCTGTAAAGATTCCACCGGGGATTCCTTCGGGAAAAAAGCTCAGACTTGCTGGTAAAGGGATGGAGGGGAAGAATGGAGGGCCTCCAGGAGATTTATATCTGCAGATCTCCATCCGAGAACATCCTATATTCATTCGAGAGGGCGACGATCTGATCGTTGAGAAGGAGATCAATTTTTCAGAGGCTGCACTTGGGACGACCATTGAGGTTCCTACTCTTGAAGGAATGAAAAAGGTGAAGATTCCTCCAGGAACTCAGAGCCATACCAAGATGCGATTGAAGGGGTTGGGTCTTCCTCATTTCCAAGGAGAGGGGAAGGGGGATGAATATGTCAAGGTAATCGTTAGAGTCCCCAAAAGGGTGACGGAACGAAGTCGAGGACTCATCCAGGAACTTGCCAAGGAAGGGATTTAAAACAAGATGATCTAAAATGTCCTAATATGGATTCCTCCCTAAAATTATACTTTAATTCATATCTCCTGTCCCTAAATTAAAAATTCACAAAATTTAAAACTTCATTGACTTTTCAATAAATCTGATTAAAAATAAATTTCATATAAAAATTAAGGGAAAGAGGGGGAACCTATGGTTGAAAAGACCTTTGAAGAAGTTCCAATTGAAAAGTTAAGATGGAGTTGTAATCCTGAAATCCTACCCTTTGAGACCACAGAGACGATTCAACCCTGTCACGAAATCATTGGCCAGGAGAGAGCCCTCGAGGCAATCCGGTTGGGTTTAGATATCAACAGTATAGGTTACAATATCTTTGTTACCGGGTTGACAGGAACGGGTCGATTTACCACGATTAAATGTCTATTGGAGGAGATGAATGTAAAAGGTAAGATTCCCAATGATCTCTGTTATGTGAACAATTTCAAAAATCCTGATATGCCTCATATGATCAGCCTTCCAGCTGGACAAGGAAATGCCTTTAAAAAAGAAATGGAAAACTTGATTGAGACCCTCAAAAAGAAAATTCCCTTGATTTTTGAGAATGAGACCTATCTGAACAAGAAGAAAGAGGTGGTTGAAAGGTTTCGGAATAGACAAGCCGAAATGTTCAGGGAATTTGAGAAGAAGGTCAATAAAGAGGGTTTTGCTCTGGTCCAGATCCAGATCGGTCCTTATTCTCGGCCAGGAATCTTTCCTGTGGTCGATGGAAATCCCGTGAATATTGATCAATTGGAATCCATGGTGGAGGAAGATAAGTTTTCCAGAGAAGAGTTTCAGCGGATCAAAGAAAGGCAGTCAGGACTGATCAATGAGTTAGAGGATATCTTTAAGGAAACCCGAAAGGCGGAGAAAGAGATAAAAGAGATTCTCACCTCTTTAGATAACGAAGTGATTTCTCCTGTAGTGAAAGATTCTATCTCTGATATTAAAGAGAAGTTTAATCACTCAAAGATTCATCAGTATCTGGATGAGGTTCAAGAGGATATTTTAGCCAATCTTGGCCGTTTCAGAGAAAAGGAAGAAACCCAACCTCCTATTCCTGGATTGGTTTTACCCCCAACGGTCGATTCTTTTAATGAGTATCAAGTCAACGTTTTGGTTGACAATTCAGAGACCAAGGGTGCTCCCATTATTGTGGAAACGACACCCAACTATCGGAATCTATTTGGGACAATCGAGCGGGTGGTTGAAAGAACAGGAATCTGGAAAACCGATTTCCTCCATATCAAGGCAGGTTCTTTTTTAAAGGCCAACGGGGGATATTTAATCTTCAATGCCCTTGATGCACTGATGGAACCATGGGTTTGGCCTGCCTTAAAAAGGACTTTGAAGAACCAGGTCATTGAGATTCAAACCTATGATCCCTTTTACTTCTTTTCGACTTCAGCCCTCAAACCAGAACCGATTGAATGCAATACCAAGGTGATCATGATTGGAGATACCCAGGTTTATTATCTTCTGTACAACTTGGATGATGATTTTAAAAAGATATTCAAGGTTAAAGCGGATTTTGATTCGGTCATGAACAAGGATGATGAAAAGATCTTGCAATACGCCTCCTTTATTAAGAAGATTTGTGATGAGGATAAGTTAAGACCCTTCGATAAAACAGGCATCGCCGCTGTAATAGAATATGGAGTGAGAATCACAGGCCGGCAGAAAAAACTCTCCACCCGATTTCATCTCATTGCCGATCTCTTGAGAGAAGCCAATTACTGGGCTGAGAAGGACGGAAGCGATCAGGTCACTGAAAAACATGTGGAGATGGCCATTGAGAAGAAGATCTATCGGGTGAACCTTATCGAAGAGAAGATTCAAGAGATGATTGAAGATGGGACCATCTTAATTGACGCTGATGGGATGGTTGTCGGTCAGGTGAATGGCCTCTCCGTTTATAACTTGGGGGACTATATGTTTGGAAAACCGTCTCGGATCACTGCGAAAACCTCACTCGGAAAGGCAGGCATTATCAATATTGAGAGAGAGGCGGAGATGAGTGGTCCCATTCATAATAAGGGGGTCTATATCCTTGCTGGATATCTCCGGGGAAAATATGCCCAGGATAAACCCATCACCATGAGTGCAAGCCTCTGTTTTGAGCAGTCCTATAGTGGAGTGGAAGGGGATAGTGCCTCCTCAACTGAGATTTATGCCCTACTTTCAAGTCTTTCAGGACTTCCTTTAAGACAAGATATCGCTGTGACAGGATCGGTCAATCAGAAAGGAGAGATTCAACCCATTGGGGGGGTCAACGAGAAGATCGAAGGATTTTTTGATGTCTGCAAGGCAAAAGGATTGACTGGTAGGCAGGGGGTGATGATTCCCCATCTCAATGTGGATGATCTGATGTTAAGAAAGGATGTTGTTGAAGCGGTAAAACAGGGAAAGTTCCATATCTATCCTGTAAAGACCATTGATCAGGGCATTGAGATCCTCACTGGGGTTGAGGCTGGGGAAAGGATGGAAGATGGACGTTTCAAAGAAGGAAGCGTAAATGATCTAGTCGATAAAAAACTTCGAGAATTAGGGGCAAAGATCAAAGAGTTTGAGGGGGGTGGAGGAGAAGAGGCGAAAGAAGAGAAAAAGAGGAAGAAGGGGAAGTCCTCCTGCAATGGATAGAATCATTCTTGACAGAAAGATTGAAATCGGTAAAGAAGTTTTAATTCAAGGGCCTCTATTAGAGGCCCTTTTATTTCAAGGTGGTCGGATAGGAAGCTTGGTAACCTTGACCGGTCCTGATGGAAAGGATTTCAGGGGGAGGGTCAGTCATCTTTCTAAAACAGAAGCCTTGATCTTTGTATTTGATGTCTTTCCATCCCCTACGGAATCGTCTATTGAAATCATCCTCTTACAGGCCCTTCCTGAAAAGGAACGGATGGAATGGATTATCCAAAAAGCGACTGAACTCGGGGTCTCAACGATCCTCCCTTTTAAATCGAAAAAGTCAATTTCTCTTGAAGAAAGAGAGGCAAAACAGAAAAAGGCCCACCGGTGGCAACATATCGCTGTCCACGCCGTTCAACAATCGAGGAGGGCAAGGGTTCCTTTGGTTGGGGAATATGGCTCCTTTGAGAAGACCTTAGGGGAGTGTCAGGATGAAGGGCTGAAGATTCTTTTATGGGAGAAGAAAGGGGATTCCCTCAAAGAGGTTCTGAAAAGATTTTCAGAATCAAATCCTCCCTCTATAAAGGGGAAGAAAATTTATTTGGTGGTAGGGCCTGAAGGAGGTTTTACAGAGGATGAAGTGAGATTAGCAATGGGTCAAGGATTTATTCCGGTCAAATTGGGACAGAGAATTTTAAGAACTGAGACTGCAGCCATCACCCTTATAGGGATTATCCAATATGAGTTAGGAGATCTGGGTTAAAGAAAGTGCAATGGGGTGAGGCTTAAAGAGATCCAATGGACTCAAGCTCGAAAAGTTGCAATTTAGGAGGTGAGAGGATGCCAATTATTCATGTGAATGTTTGGGAGGGATTTGGACAGAAAAATGCTAAAACAGTCATCCAGGGTATAACAAAGGTCTTTGTAGACTTAGGCATTCCTAAGCATGCCGTCGAAGTGGTCGTGCATGAAATCCCTAAATCGCACTGGGGAGTTGCTGGGGAACCTGCCTCAGAAAGTCTCAAAGATGTGACGCCTCCCGAGTAGAATGCCGCGTTAGGTTAATCTTCAATCCATCAGAGTAAAAGATTTGTCTTTTTTCGTTCTTGATGGAGAGGTTGATTCAGATGAAGAAAACACCTATCCAAAAAGACGAGAGAAAGTTTTATATTAAGGTTGGTCTCATTGTTTTTTTTATTTGGGTAATACTATTTGAGTTAGTTGGCCAGTATGCCGCTAAGTTACCGACCCAGGATATTACTTCATTTATTGATAAACAAATCCCTCTTATCCCCCCATTTATTTGGTCCTATATGTTTTGCTATATTTTCCCCTTTCTTCCAATTTTTATAGTAAAAGATTACCATCGCCTCAACGTAACTCTTCTTAGTATTATTCTAGCCAATCTTTCAGCCTTCATTCTCTATCTTCTTTACCCTGTTGCTTTTCCCAGACCCGTGCTTGGTCATTCCCTTTCTGAAAAACTCCTCTCCCTTTTATATAAGGTTGATTTTCAACCGGGTGCGAACAAATTGCCAAGCCTTCATGTCACCTTCGCTTGGATTGTCTATTTGGCATGCCGGAGACAGAGGATTAGCCAATGGGGTGAGGGGTTTATCTTTTTCCTATCAGGGCTTATCACCCTTTCTGCTTTGTTTGTAAAACAGCATGTGATTGCAGATATCATCGTAGGTATTGGCTGGGCATTTATAACCTGGACATTGGCGGGGAGACTTTATAAGATTTTTATTGACGGAAAAACAGATCCTCAGACTGGATTAAGACTGATGATGAAAAAGATTACCCCGCTCATGTTCTCATTTTTTATAATCCTTTTATCTATTATATGTTTTAATTCATATAGAGGGCAGTAGCCTCTTAAAAGAATTTGGGACAAATTCTTTTAGAACTTATAACCCTTTTAATAAATACCTCCCATCTTTAGATGTTCAAAATCCTTAGAACATTTCCCTCCCCCTTCCCAAATTAACCCCATAGAATCCACCATCTCTTGAAGATATTTTTAAGTATCATGATGAAGGGTTTTTAAACTTCATCATTCTTAGACAATGGGATGTGTCCAAGATTGACATCTTTTTCCGTATGGATATTGGTGATAGTCTTTGGAGTGAATCCTTTTGCTTCTATTTTGAGTGAATATGTCCCCACCTCTAAATCATTAAACCAGAAGTCACCAAACCCATCTGTGGTTGCTGTCATCTTTTTATCGTTGGAGAGTAGAGTACAGATGGCTCCGATAATTACCTCTTTATCTACCGGGTTAAAAACAGTTCCTGCCACGAACTTCTTGGGTAGGTTTAGATAATAAACACTCGGTCTGGCACTCAGAGCAGGTTTCATAACCTCAGATTTGGCAATCAAATCTTTCAATTCGGATTCTTCTCCAAACTTTAGTGCCTGGGTTGGGCAGGCATCAACACATCTGGGTTCTTTCCAACCCCTGTCAAGTAGGTGGGCACAGCCAGTACATTTTTGAGCAAGGTTAAGGTCTTCATTAAAATAAATAGCACCCAAAGGGCAGGTATCAATACAGGACTTGCAGCCATTGCATTTCTCTGGGTTGATAATGATCAGTCCATCCTCTCTTCTGTATATGGCACCCTCAATAGGGCAGGCCAATATACAAGGCGCATCCTTGCAGTGCATGCACAGAACAGGGAGGTAATGCATCTTGACCTTAGGAAATTTTCCCCGGACATACTCATTCAGCTTCAACCAGAATTGGCCGGTGTCGGGCTGTGGCTTGGCATAGGGGGTCCAGTCGTTGGTGACGTGCTCATCCTTACAGGCGATCTGACAGCAATAACATCCATTGCATCGGGCAATATCGATAACAAAAACTTTCATCGATCTATGTCTCCTTCCACCCAGGCATCGAGGTGCAGACCGGCCCCTGCATCATAATGCCTCCTAAAAGCATCAGGATACTTCTTTCTTAACTCCTCAATATTTACCCATTCTACTTCGACCAAGAAGCTACTGACGACCATTCCAGTCGCATTTTTAGATGTCGTATTATGTGGAGATATCGTATTGATCGCACCGCCCCTGTCAAGCTCTCCTGGCACTATTGGATCGTACCGCGCCCCGTGATCCATATAAACTACCCCGGACATTATTCTCTCGGTTACGTAAGCCCCACCGAGGACAGTCCCCCTTTCATTGTATATCTTAACAACATCACCATTTTTGATTCCACGTTTCGCAGCATCCATTGGATTTATCCATAAGGGTTCATATTTATATCCATCCGGGCCTTTCACTTTACAGGTGGGTGCCTCTCTTGTCCATGAAATATCATCGCATTGGGCATGGACTCGCCAACGACCATGGTTGGACATAAGGAGGAGAGGGTACTTCTTGGCCCTTTCACTGGAGATCCTATCATCATGGCTCTCTCCTTTTTCAATCCAGTGTGCCACGGGTGGCCTTTCCTTATCATCAGGGAAGTGCTTAGCCAGGTTTTGGGAAAAGAACTCTATCTTTCCTGAGGGTGTTTTCAACGGATGTTTCTCAGGTTCATCGTAGAACTCCTTCATCCCCGGTGGTAGTTTCTTCCATTCTGGATCGGTTGGAATGATGAAGTACTCTTTCTTATTGAATTCCTCAAAGTTGATCACCTCTTTTAGGCCCATATTCTCAAAACCGATTCTCATCCATTCTTCAGCAGACTTACCACCTGTATATTTTTCTAATAGACCGAGTTTCTCGGCTATCATACAGACTGCCTCATAATCGCTCTTTGACTCCCCTAAGGGTTCAATGCATTTCCTTCCACGGAGAAGAATAGAATATTGTCCACTTTCCAAGTCTGCAGTGATATCCTCTTCTTCGAACTTAGTGTTAATCGGCAGGATGACATCAGCCAAAAGGCAGTCATTCTCGAACCAGGGGTGCTGTGCTAAAATGAATTCTATCTTAGGGCTTCTAAGCCCCTTGATGTATGAGTTGCTATCGTTCCAGCAGGTTATCCAGCACGGAGAATCTGTCCATATCATGTGAACCTCTGAGCAGCCTTTGGCAGGGTAGGTATATTTAACGAATTGATCTTCAAGCGCGCCGGGAAAGGTTGAATTGCCATACCAACTAATAGGTGGATTGAGAATGGCCTCATGAATGAGATCTTTTGGAATAAACTGAGTTGGGTTAACCGGTGCAGGTGTTGTAAGTTTTTCTAATTCAGAACGAGCAACTCCTTCCTGATCGAAAGCAGAAGCTCGCTTAGTCTTAATTTCGGTGATGGTATAGTTAAGTCTTAAATTCTGTGGATGAACCACACCAACTGGCATTGGGCTTAGCTTCGGATACCAGAGGTCACTTAGACCCCATTCGATCATCTTAACCTGGTGAACGCCTGGCTTGCCCAATCCCTGCATGGCTAAAAGAAGAACCTCAAGCCTCCCTGTCTCAGTGGAATAGGCGCTCCGGATGCCAGGTCCTCTGTTACCATGCACTATCGACGTTCTTTTGGAAGCCCATTCCCTTGCCAATGCCTTAATGGTCATGGCTTGGATACCTGTTTTTTCAGAGGCCCATTCGGGTGTTTTGGGAACTCCGTCCTCTTTGCCTAAGACATAAAGCTCAAACTTTTCGAAACCAAATGTATGGGTCGCAACATAGCTCTTATCATAAGAGCCTTCGGTTATCCAAACATAGGCTATGGCCAATTGCAGGGCGGCATCCGAATTCGGACTGATAGGTATCCACTAGTCAGCATGAATCGCAGCCCCGTAGTTCAGGTCTGGGCAGATATATATACTTTTAATACCTAATTTCGTAAACCAATAACATATCCGGCTGGCCATCTGCCCGTTGAATCCCCAGGGTGTTGTTTCCGGATCAAATCCCCAAAACAAGAGGAGTTGGGAGTTCTCGGCGATGTCAGGAATCAATCTGGCAGAAGGTCCCATCTCACCTACAGGTTCCATCCCCCAGGCATGCTTGGCACCCCATGACCACCCCTCCCAACTATCCGGATTTCTTATCTGTAAGGTGTATCCTCCCAACAATGCCAGGAGTTTATTAGCACAGCCATGAGCACTATGGATGACCTTTCCCTCTCCATGTCCATCTGACTGGGAAAGGACAGCTTCAGGTCCATATTGTTTCTTAATCCTCATCAGCTCACTCGAAATGATCTCTACAGCCTCATCCCATGAGATCCTGACATACTTGCTCTTGCCGCGGTTCTGGGGATTTCTCTCCCCTTCGGGGTCCCAGTCCACCCTTTTTAGAGGATAGAGAATTCGATTGGGGGAATAAACACGTTTTTTATAGCCCAAGCTAAAGGGAGGAAGTAAGGTTTTCATTCCCGGTTCAAAGATCTGGCCATGCGCTTCCATTTTCCATGGATTGAGTTGCTTCTCATCGTATTGCCAGTCATAGGATAATGGCCTGATTCTGACTATTTTGCCATGGTTAACATCCACTACAGATGAAAGACCATCAATCCCAAAGTCTGATAGACTGAGCCCTTTTGTAAATGATTTTTCATTATGATCTCTTCTATCCGTTTGTTTACCTTCTGATGACATTTTTATCCTCTCCTCCTTCACCCTAACCCTCATATTCCATGGCTTGAGGACTTCTACAAATTCAAGGAGATAAAAGAACCAGCCCAGCAGATCTTTTAAGACGGGTTCACTCCATTCTTTCGTTATTCCTTTGATGAGGCTTCCAACTCTCGGGAGGAGGATATTCCTTTCCTCTCCATTTGGCACTGTATTAAAGGAATGATAATATAGTTTTAGTTCGGGGTTACATGAAGCTGACAAGCCAGAGGGCAATCTGTGGAAATACAACGAGAAGAATTGCCGCCACCACCATTGCCAGCCAGAATGGGGTTACCCCTCTAAATATGGTCATTAGGGGCACGTCTTTAGCCACTCCTGCTGTAACATAGACGATGATCCCCACTGGGGGCGTGCACATACCGATGTTTAGTAGGGTGACTAAAAATACTCCAAACCATACGCCATCAAAACCCATTTTGATAATCAATGGATAAAGG
>JBBIRT010000016.1:22173-34500 GCA_037441725.1 Deltaproteobacteria bacterium
ACACCATCAGGGAGATGCCTTCTATAAAACATCCCAGAATGATCAATACCACCATAATGATGCCAATGATGATATAGCGCGAGACATTAAGACTGGCGATGTAGGAGGAAAGCTCAAATGGAATTCTGGTGAGGGCCAGAAAGCGGCTGAAAACAATGGCTCCGATAAGGATAATGAATAGCATGGCTGTAGTCCTGGCCCCAGAGTCCGCCGCCTCCAGCATGGCCCTGCGGCTAAATCGTCTTGAAACCAACGAGACAATCAGGGATATAAAGGCACCCATTGCAGCCGCTTCTGTAGGGGTAAAAAAGCCACGGTAAATACCTCCCATAACCAGAGTAAAGATGACGATCACCGCCCAGATGGGTTTTAAAGATCTGACTTTTTCTCTGAAGGGTGCCGCTGGCTCAATGGGTGCGGCTTTGGGATCTCGCTTCACCCATAAGAAGATTACCCCTGCAAACAAGACGGCCAGGAGGAGGCCAGGCAGGATGCCAGCAATCAAAAGTTTCCCGATGGACTCCTCGGTGAGGATACCATAGAGAACAACGACAGAACTCGGGGGAATCAGGATGTCCATGGTCCCCCCTGCAGCCACACAGGCGGTGGCCAGGGCATCGTTATAACCACGTCTTTTCATCTCTGGTAACACGATAGAACCAATACTTGCTGCTGTAGCCGTTGCAGAGCCAGAGATAGCCGACCAGACCGCGATGGCTGCGATAGTAGCCATCGCCATGCCCCCCTTCACATGCCTCACCCAGGTGTTTGCTGCCTCAAAAATGTCCTTTCCTAACCCCCCATAGGATAGGAACATTCCCATCAGGATAAACAGTGGAATAACACTTAGGCTATAAGCAGAGGCGGTGGCATAGGGTACCATCCCCAGTAATGTCAGGCCTGATGACGTGTTTGAAAGGTATGCAAAACCCAGGAATCCCACGATGAGCATGGAGAGTCCAACTTGCATGCGTAAAGCAAACAGGATTAGTAACAGGATGATTCCTAAAATACCTGCAATTTCAGGGCTCATTTTTTATGGCCTTTTTAAGTGACTTTAAGAAGCTGGAGAGCATCGCAAGGCTGAACATGAAACTCCCGATGGCTGCTACAATTAAAAACGGATATACTGGAAGCCTCAACACCCCTGATACGTCATGGGATTCATAAAGGAGTTGAGCATACTTCACCGTTTGCCATGTTACCAGCACAAATATTATTAGGCTGAAGAGATGGGTGAGAGTATCGATCACAGCCTGGACCTTTGGGGAGAACTTTGAAGTAAAAATATCAATGCTGATATGCTCCCCTTTTACCTGGGTGTAACCGATGGCAGTCAGGACAGCAATTGCCAACATGAATTCAGTTAGTTCGAATGCACCTGGTATCGGCCCAAATCCTGGAACAAAACCCACCAGGTATCTACCGATCACATCTCCTACGGTCAAGAACATCAACAGTAAGAGGACAACCATGGCTATCCAATGTAACCATTTGTTGGGTGGAGTGATGATCCGCTCCACCCACTTGACAACTGGATCGATTCTCATGGTCTTCTTTAACCCATAATCAGTCTTGGTTCTAAAGACTGCCCTTAAGGATGGGAATAGATTTCTTCTATTCGTACTTTTTAAGAAGTTCTTTTGTCTTGTTGTAAATCTTTTGACCAGGAAGTCCCTTGGCATTCATATCAGCAATCCATTTTTGATGTATCCCCCCCACAGCTTCTTTCCACTTAGCCATCTCAGCAGGAGGCATTTCGACAATTTCCACACCAGCGGATTTAGCATCGTTGTAACCCACTTGCCCCTCCGAATCAAATTTAATGCCTATTATCTTTGCTAAACGCAACCCGGATAGGTCCATTATAATCTTCTGGTCTGAAGCTGGGATTCTTTCCCATGACTTATTGTTAATCCCCAGGGCTTGAGCATTGACAAAGAAATGCCCTATCGTTAACCCATTGAGGACAGCATGAAGTTTGAATGTCCTAATAGCGGATGTACCGAGGAGGGTTCCATCCACCACGCCTTTTTGGAGTGCATCATAGAGCTCATTGATGGCCATCAGGATTGGCACTGCCCCCAGGGCTTCAGCCGTTGGTTTCAGGGTGTCAGAGCCGATACGCAGTTTTAATCCTTTGATGTCGTTCACATTACGTACTACCTTTCGGGTGGTCATCAATTGTCCTGTGTCTACTGTCCAAATCGTCAGTACCTTGACGCCTGCATATTCTGCCTGCATCTCTGGAGAAGTTTCATAGAGTTCCCATAGCGCCTGGCTTCCCTGCTTGGCAGAGGTTGCCATAAAAGGTAGTTCAATGACAGAAGTTAATGGAAACTTACCTGGTGTATACCCCTGAAGGAACCAGCATAGGTCGGCAACCCCTGTTTTGACCGTATCATATAGCTGCACTGCTGTAGAGAGGGCCCCTCCTGGATAAATCGTTATCTTTACTCTTCCCTCAGTAGCCTTCTCTACATCTTTTGCCCATTGGTCAAGAATAACATGGACATGGTGCGTGGTGGCCCAGGCATGAGCCAATTTGAGTTCAACGGGTTTAGAAGAAGATGCTATGACCGGAGTGTTACTAAACATCATTATCACCATGATGAAAATAGTCGATAAAATGAAACTTTCCTTCTTCATGATTTTACCTCCTCTCGTTTTGAAGTGGGTTAAATATAATCAAATAAAGAATTATATGTCAAGAAGAAAAATCCCAAAAGGTAATGGATCATGGAAGTGGGGAATCCTATTCGGGTAAGTGGGCCATACCCAAAGGATGACCCCTCACTCATCCTTGATAAAAAGAACCAAACAGCGATTCCAATCCACCTTCTAAGATTTTAAAAAAAACCCTATCATGGATGATAAATATACTTTTTGGGTAAGGAATAATTTAAAATTTTAAGGAGTATTCATAGACATCATCATAAAATCTGCCCAAGTTCCACAACGGTTCCTATAATCAAAGTGTCGGTTATAGTCAGACCAATTCCATAGGGGAGTGTGGGCTGCTTTCACATTGGATAGAAATGGAAGGGTCACATTTTCTAAACGGACTGGGTTCCCATCATGACTCTTCGTCAGGTGCATTTTCATCTCCCCATAAGGCATTTTAAAGTGGATGGTTTCTTTTTCCTCCTTTATATCTATCTTTATATATTTGACGCCTAAAACCCTCTTCATAATAGCACCGCCGAGGGTATTGACCACTAAACTATCGAGGAGTTTACGCTGTTCAGGGGTTGCCTGGTCACTAACATAGATTGCACCCTCAGAGCCTTTCTCGATGACCTCTGCATAGGTTGAATGAGGGAGATCGCCCAGGTAGATGACAGTTATACCGGCAAGGTCTACCCCATTCGCTTTTCCCTCCTGAATTCTAAAAACCATAAAATACCGACAGCCCCCTTCTTTGTCTCTGCCAAAATAATAGGGGCAATGTCCTTCCGAGGCACAGGCCTCATTATAGATCCCTTTCAAATACCATCCAGGTGTTAGTCCTTCCATGAAACTCCCTCCTTTCTCAATTTTTATAATGACTTGATTAATTTCATCATTGGCCTTGATGACGAAAAATATTTTAACTTACTACCTTTTTACTCCATTTTCTTTAAAAGGTAAAGATTTTAGTTATCTAAATGTAACTTAGGTCGGTTCGAAAGCAAAAAAGAAATTTTTAAAATTTAATATCAGGAGGCTTTATGTTATATTTAAACCATTCCTATCCATTGGGTTTTGTGTTTCTTAGGATGGAAATTTAGTATGAGGAGGAAGGGATATGAAGCTTTTTAACATCATCTTAATCCCATGTAATTCCGCCAATGATTTCTATTTAAAAATTAAGAAAAAGATGATCCTCCATACAGTCTGGGAGGCCACGAAAATGGTTTTTATGGTTGCACTGGTTCTCTTATTATTAGTGGAATTCATCCCTATGAAAACGGCAAAGAGGGATTCCCCAACCCAGGAGGTTTTACACCTGGCCAATATGATCCGATGGATTACAGAGGACAAACTTACAGAGAACAAAGTATTAAAATATGCAGGGTTCATCTATCAAGCTTCAAAGAGATATGAAGTCAATTGCCATTATCATGGCTGAAAGCAGGTTTCAGGAAAAGAGCATCAATAGAGAGACAGGGGATTATGGCCTGGGACAGATCAATTGGGAACACTGGGGCAAAGACTATGGTTATACGCCTGAAGAACTTCTTGATCCTGCAGTCAACATCTTTCTCACCTGTCATGTCTATAAATTTTTTGAAGAAGATTTTGGGAAATACCATCGAGGCCATGGCATTCAATCTAAAGCTTATGTAGTGAACGTAAAAGGAATGGTTTCTGCCTTGAATGCCTTTTCCGAACTGAAGAAAAAGAATATTTAGAAGAATAGGCTAATAAAGAAGATACTTTGATCGAAGCCGATGAAATTGTTGAAGTGGTTCTTGCCAACTCTGAGCCATCGATCTTGGATCTTTTCCATTCTTGATGGCCATTAGGATTTCAGGGGATCCGATCAACTCCAATATCTTATCAAGCATGAAATCCTTTGGATAAAGCTGGAATAGGGCAGAGGCGATTTCCATTCCTAAGTGAGGGGAGTTTAATCGATTGCGGTCTGTTAATAGAATTTTAATCCCGTGGCAAATTTCATTCTTGAATGGACCGCTCAAAGGGGTGAAGTCCATGGGGGTAAATTGGACTCCTGGAATTTTACGTCCATTCAAATAAAGAGAAAGTTCTTTCCCATCGATCCATGGGGCTCCTAAGAGCTCAAAGGGTTTATCCGTGCCTCGTCCAACACTCACATTGGAGCCGTCAACCATGGCTACCCCAGGATAAAGAATATTTGAGGTGAGGGTCAGAAGGTTTGGAGAGGGGTTTATCCAAGGCAAACCGGTTTCATCATACCAATAAGTGCGTTTATAGTTCCGCATTTTGATGACCTGTAATTTAACCCCGATCTTCTTTTCGACATTAAACATTTCAGCCAGCTCACCCATGGTCATCCCATGGCGGATAGGTAAGGGATAATAAGCAGTAAAGGATTCAAACCCTTTATTTGGGATAGGCCCCTGGACAAAGGAGGCAGTCAGGGGGTTTGGTCGATCGAGGACATAAAATAGGATCTTCTCTTTTGCAGCGACTTCCATTGTATAACCCATGGTGGTGAGGTATGTAAAAAAGCGAACCCCTGCCTCCTGCAGATCCAAAACGATTGCATCTATCTCTTTTAACATTTCTTTGGTTGGTCGTCTGACTTCTCCATAAAGACTATAAACAGGTAAACCGGTTGAGGGTTCAATCATGGAGTTGACCTTTCCTTCCTGGTAGCCATAGAGACCATGCTCGGGGCTGAAAAGGATTTTAAGTTTCAAAACCGGTGCATTCATCATGAGATCAATCGTGCATTGTCCGGTTGAGTCAATTCCTGTATGGTTGGTAATCAGGCCAATACGAAGACCCGTGAGAGGAGCGAATTTCTCTGCCTTTAAAACGTCAATACCCGTTTTTACCCCATTGTTTGGAATCTGATGCTCCTCCATTTCCTTCCAGGAAGGCAGAGAGGAATAGGACAAGGAATCAGGAAAGGCTTGGTTTAATGTTGTAAAAAGAAGCGAGGTTATCTGTTCTCGCAAAGGTTTTACATCTCCTTTGCCATCGGGATGGACCTGGTTAGCTAGGAGGATGAGAAAAATTTTAGACACAGGGTCAATCCAGATCGATGTCCCTGTAAATCCTGTATGGCCATAGGGTTTTATCTGAGAAGTTCCCCTTCCTAAGCATAAAGAAAATGGATCGATCTCCCATCCAAGTCCTCTCAATGGAGAATTATCAGGGACTCCTTGAGGGGTGGTCATCTGTTCAATACTCTGGGGGGTCAGGACACGAACCCCTCTTAAATCCCCTTCGTTTAAAAGCATCTGGGCAAAAAGGGAGAGGTCACCTGCTGTGGAGAAAAGTCCAGCATGACCTGCCACCCCTCCCATGGCATAAGCGGTAGGATCATGCACTTCTCCCCAGAGCATCTTCCCTTTACTCTGATGCTGATACTGGGTGGGAGCGATACGTTTCCGTAGAGAGAGAGGAGGGTTAAAATAGGTATTCTTCATTTTCAAAGGTTTAAAAATATTCTCTGAACAGTATTGATCAAGAGGCTTGTCAGAAATCCGGCGAACCAGTTCACCGAGGATTTGGAAGTTGATATCACTGTATATGAACTTGGTCCCTGGAGGGACGATGGGTTTCTCTGAGAGGATCAGGTTGAGCACTGTTTCAACCCCCATGCATTTTTGAGGACTCTCTAATCCGGCCCTAAGCCCAGAACGATGGGTCAACAGATGTCGTATAGTAATCGCTTCTTTTCCATTATTTTTAAATTCTGGCCAATATCGGTATACAGGATCTTCAAGGCTCAGCCTCCCCTTTTCTACCAACTGCATGACTGCAGTCGTCGTAGCCACCACCTTGGTAAGGGATGCAAGATCAAAGATGGTATCAATGGTCATGGGAAGCTTTTTGGGGATCAGCGCCCGATTACCAAACGCACCCCGATAAAGAATCTTTTCTTGATTCCCAATAAAAAGCACTACTCCTGGAATCTTCCCGTAATGGATACTCTTTATTATAATTTCTTCTATAGATTTAAAGAATACTTCGTCCAATGGAAGGATTTTTTCCTGAGCTATGGAAAAGGGAGATGGGATCTGTTCAATGAGGAGGCAAAACAAGATTGTAAAAAAGAACTTTGAAGATTTCATCAAGATTGAAAATCTTAATTCTGCCTTTTTTGAGATGGTTGGAAGGATGATGCATATTTTACTCCAATCGGCTCAATCCTTTCAAGTCCTTCTTGAGAATAGTTATTTCGGGGATTCCAGAGCATCCAGCCCTGGGATCCAAATCTTTTGGCTGCGTTGATCTGATCCTGTATCTCTTTACCCCTGAAGTACCTTCTGTCAAAGGCATAGTCTCTGAATGCTTGCAGCCAGGGCCTGAACCGAATGGAGGGGAGGCGTGTCCGTTCTTGGGCTCGTTTAAGAGTAAGATAAACGATTTCATGGGGATGGGCCACTGGAATCCGGTACCCCGGGATCCCGTATTGAAACCCTGAGGGGTAGAGCATGGGGCAGATATAGTCAACAACGGAAGCAATATCCTCAAGTCTCTGCCCAATTTCTGTATCATTGAGATTCCAGCAGACGTAACCAAAGATGTCTGCAGAGAGAAAGACATTATAAGGGATCAATCTTTCTTTGGCTTCCTTTAAAAACTCCGTGATGGCCTTCACCCTATTTTCTTCTGTGTTTGGCATAGAGAATCGAAGACCTGAAGCATCAGGAAATCGGACGTAATCGAACTGAATCTCATCAAACCCTAATTGAGCGGCTTCCATCGCAATATGGATATTGTATTCCCAGACTTCCTTCATAAAAGGATCCACCCATGCAAGATTTTCCCGGTCGTACCATATCTGTCCACTCGGGGTCTTTACTGCCAAATCAGGTCTCCTCAGAGCAAGGAGGTGATCTTTAAATACAACAATGCGAGCAATGGTATAAATACCATTTCCTTTCAAGGTTTTCATCAAGCCATGGATATCCCTGACCGTGATAATTCTTTCGGCTCCGATTTCAGAGGCAAGAGGAATAGAGCTTTTATAGGGGATCATTCCCCGATCCCCTTTAACATCAATAACCAGGGCATTGAGCTCAGTCTCTTCGATCAACCTGAGGGCAGATTCTCGTAAAGTTTTATCCCCAATTCCATAAAAGGTAAGGTAGAGGGCCTTTGGGTTAAAAGGTCCTAACTTAATCTCTTGAGGGATCGAGGGAAGAGGAGGGGTAAGGATCTTTTCGGTTCTTAAATATCCATGAGCCCTTACCCCCACCTTTTCTCCAACATGATGAATAAAAAAGAGGCCATGATGATCGGTGAATTCAATATCTCTATTGAATGTGACGAAAGCCCCTTTTACTGGTTTATGGGAAAAGAGGTCAACCACTTTTCCTGCTGTAAATCCGAAAACATTTTTAGCGCTTGAAAGAAAGAGGATGAATAAAAAGATGGAGGGAATTTTCAAATAAGGTTTCCAAGTTTTTCTTAAACGAAAACTCATCAAACACCTCTCTCCTTTTTATCTGGGACTTGTTAAAACATCATGAGAAGAGTTTCTCCTTGAAACCGCCAGGGGTAATCTATTTCCCATCAAATAACGAGGAAGGGCAAAGAGAGGATCAGAGGGGCTCGAATCTCGTCGGTCCATGGATAATCCTGCCAGGTATCCTGCTTGGCCTGCCTTTCGGATCAACTCATCATCATAAATACCAAATGGCCATGCCAATAGGTCCACTCTGACATGAAGCTCCTTCTCTATCTTTCCCTTCGATTTTTTTAATTGCATTTCTACAAAATTTTCGTATTCCTCCGAGTTTAATCTCTTTTTTTCATTCTTGAAATTGGGATGCCAGAAGGTATGGGATTGGAAGTCGAAGAGACCAGTCTCTTTCATCTCCCGGATTTGGTCCCAGGTCATTGCATAGGAGGCATTGGAGATGGCAGAAGGGTAAATGAACAGGGTTGCGGGGAGCTGATATTTTTTCATGATCGGGAGAAAATCTGTATAGACAGATCTGTGCCCATCATCAACTGTGATGGCCACCGCGTGGGGTGGGAGAACCTGATTTTTACCTAGGTAGTAATCTAAAAGCTGTCTGAGTCTTATAATGGTATAACCGTTTTCTTTGAGATATCTGATTTGAGATTCGAAAATTTTTATAGGAACAGTCATGCTATCGGCCTTTACAGGTCCAAAGCGATGATAAAGGAGAATGGGGACTCGTATCCCATTGGACCCATTATTTGGGTCCAATATTTCACCTTTGGCAAATTGAAAGCCAGATAAGAAGGAAATGAGGAGTGAGAAGATTAATAAATTGAGTTTTAATAATTTTTTCTTCTTTTTATACCCTTCAGCCATATTCGAATTTAATATTGCATTTTACATGCCGAATATGATGGTTTGCTATAGGCACATAACCTTCTGTAATTATTAATCATTATTTTATATTATATTTTTAGATACAAATTCAAGTCCATTGAAAGAGTTTCAAAGATGAACATCAAAATGATCAATAGTGATACAATGGGATGATGGAATTATTCGATGACCCCTAAAAATTTTTTCTTGAATTAAGGATTTTTTATAATTATCATGGGATGAATTGTTTAATAGGGTTGATCTGAGGGAAAAATGAGATGGATCGATAAAGCTGGGGATCTTCAGATTGAAAGGCTTAAATTGGGTCCTTTTGAGACAAACAGTTACATCTTGACCTGTGCTCAAACTGGAGATAGCATGTTGATAGATGCCCCTGCAGAAGCCTTCAAAATCCTGAAGGCTTTGAAGGGGGTTCGTCCAAGCTCCATCCTCATCACTCATCACCATATGGACCATATTGGGGCTCTATCAGAGTTAAAGGTAAAGCTAAATATTCCCATTGGCATTCATCGCCTGGATGCAGAGAGGCTTCCTTTAAAACCAGAAATTTTCCTTGAAGACGGTGAAGATGTATGTTTGGGAAACATCAGATTAAAAGTTCTTCATACACCAGGTCATACCCCTGGCAGTTTATGTTTTTTAGTAGGAAAACACCTTTTCTCAGGAGATACCATTTTTCCAGGTGGTCCGGGAAAAACAGAATCCCCCAATAATTTTAAATTGATCATTGACTCCTTAATTCATAAGATCTTTATCTTACCAGAGGAGACCACGATATATCCTGGACATGGGGAGATCACGGTGTTAAAAAAAGAAAAGGAGGAGTTTGAAATCTTTTCCTCTCGGTCTCATGATCCTCACCTATTCGGGGATGTATTCTGGCTTTTATCTTAACCATGGGGTGCAGGGTCTACCATAATATCTCCACTCGGTGGAAACTCTCTACCAGTTGAAAGTCTCCCCCATGGGCCAGTACCCCATGTCTCTCTTTGAGCCGCTTTTCCAACTCAGGGGCGGGAATGTGTCCGACCTGACTCTTATGGCACCGCAGTGCATTCAACTTTAAACTAAACGTTTCAGTGATATTGGAACGGTAATTTACATCCTCTGTCCCCCAGAGCAAAACTTCTTTTACCTTATGAGGGGAAAACCCCTCTCTCAGCAAATCGGGGTAGGAATGGAGATCTCTGGCATAAGGGAAGACGGCATCCAGTGTCACCTGTCCAGTGATTCGATGATCTCGATGCCATAGATAGCGACGATAAGGGTCAGTCGTCACAACGGTTAAAGGTTGATACATACGAATCAGTCTGACAATCTCCTTTCGAAATTCAGGGGTATCCTCCAACCCTTGATCAGGATGTCGCAAAAAGATGACCTCCCTCACCCCCAATAAATTGGCTGCAGCGATTTGTTCCTCCTCACGAGTTTTTGCCAGATCCTCTGGTTTGATCCTGGCATCACTCGTTCCCTTATCACCGTTGGTGCATACCACATAGATGACCTCCTTTCCTTGCCGGACCCACTGAACCACGGTTCCCGCAACTCCAAATTCTGCATCATCTGGATGGGGGGTTACAACCATTACATGGACTGGCCTTGCTTTCATAGAAAGAACTCCTAAGGGAAAGTGATTAAAATTGTATAATATTCAAATGAGGGTTACAATAATTTGAGGGATTTTAAATATAAATGAGTGCCCCTGGTTACATCCTTCGAAATTACCATTCTGAGGATTTCAACCCATTAGTCCATCTTAAAGCTCAAATCCACGAATTGGGGCCAGGCCGGTCTTTTATCCTCCCCTTAGAGCTGATTGAGACCATTGGTCACCCTAATCCTATTCCGAGCGTGGATTTATTGGTCATCGAGTACCAGGGAGAGATTATTGGCTATGCAGAGATGAGGTCAGAGTTAAGGATCGGACGGGTGGTCCTAAGGTGGCTAATTCATCCCTATCATCACAGAAGTGAGTTAGCTCAAAAGTTAGTGGATCGGGCCCTCTCTCGTTCTATCGAATTAGGGGTGATGAATCTCCATGTGAATATTCCAAAAGATGACCTGTTATCGAGACAGCTTCTCATGGGGAGGGGGTTTAGAATCATTCGCCAATTTTTTGAACTCAGGCTAAATCTTTCCCGAACCTATTTACCCGAGGTCAACAAAATCCCTTTTTCCTGCCGTGGCTTGCAACCTGGTGAGGAGGAAAAATTAACTCACCTTCAAAACCGCTGTTTTCATGGCAGCTGGGGGTACAATGAAAATACCCTCGATGAAATGATTTACCGGATCTATCTGCCTACCTGCTCCCTAAATGACATTCTTTTGGCCTTTGATGGAGATAAACCCATTGGCTTTTGTTGGACGAGGACAAAAACCTGGGGCTACGACCCCTCTGATGAAGGAAGGGGTCGCATCTACATGCTGGGTGTGGATCCGGATTACCAGAATAAGGGATTTGGTAAAAAAATTCTGATCGCTGGGCTCTCCTATTTAAAGAGAAAAGGTCTTCGAGTAGTTGATTTGACGGTGGATAGCGAGAATAAGATCGCCTATTCCCTTTATCAATCGATAGGATTTAAACGCTGGGCAAGCACTCTGTGGTATGAAAAGAGGCTGGAGAAATCTCTTAAAACCCTTTGATATTCTTCCAGGATGGTTTCAGTGATATTTGACCAGCTATAATTGAGGATTGATGCCCGGACTGAAGCGACAAACTTTTCTTCCCTTTTGAATGTTGAAAGAGAGAGGGAAATTTTATCTGCAAGATGGGAAGGATCATTGCTTTCCAAAACATATCCAGTCTCCCCATCTCGAATCACACCTTTGGCACCACCCACCTTGGTAGCAATCACCGGTGTTCCACAGGCAAGGGATTCCAAAAGGACCAATCCAAAGCTCTCATAATAGGATGGGACCACACACAAATCGGCAGCACTGTAAAAGAAGGGCAGGATATCCTGCTTAACTAACCCAAGGAATGTAATGGATTTGCTGATATGTAAATCTTCTGATAGATCTTTTAATTTTTTTATTTCTTCCTGACTCTGTTCATTTCCACCAATCACGATGACCCTGATGTTTTGTTTCTTTTCAAGATAGGTTATTGCTTTAAGTAAGTGATCAATCCCCTTTAGTGGAACAATCCTTCCTACAAATAATAGGATATCCCCGCCATTCAAACCCAGATAACTTCGAGCCACTTCTTTCTTGATGGGACGAAAGAGATCCAGGTTCACCCCACAGGGAATCACCCGAATCGCCTCGGGTGAAGCATCGTAATATTCGATAAGCTCCTCTTTTCCTCTTTCGGTAGA
>JBBIRT010000017.1:0-269 GCA_037441725.1 Deltaproteobacteria bacterium
TTCTCATAGAATTGCTTATATCCCTCCAGTGAACGGAATGGTCCGTGAAGACCTGTGATCTCTCTATATGGAGTTCCGTAATCCATAATGAATAGCTTACCAGCTTTTTTAAAGGAGCAGACATAATGATTAAACGTATTCGGACGAACGAGGATGACCACAATTTGTGGCTGGTAGGAAGGATTGATTCGCTGAAGGGTCTTTTTTAAAAATTCAGCTGCATCCACATCAATCCCTGATTTTAAATAAAAGGTCTCCTCAGGAGTTCT
>JBBIRT010000017.1:279-25837 GCA_037441725.1 Deltaproteobacteria bacterium
AATGGGTAAGGTCCCTTCAAATTTCTTATATCTCACCTGATCAAAGGAAAAATTCTTCTCCATCCATCTTGCCAAATCTTCATAGGAATTCCAATTTGAAATCGTGGCCTCATAGGATTTAAGCAATTCCATTCTGTCTGAAGGAGTCTCCACTCGGAGAGATACGCAATTGGTTAGGCCTAATAGGACGATGGGAAAAAATAGATTGATCTTCCATGTCCTAAAATAAGATTTCCTTTTATCCGACATGGTTTAAAGATTTAAAAAAACTCCTTAAAGAAATTAATGATTTTTAAGATAATCCTTTTCCTACAAAATTGCCTTAGACCTTCTTTCCCATCTTTATGATTAAAAGGAAGCTCGGGATTTGATACGGATTGAGATGGAGTCCCCCTTTTTTCTCTCAGTGCCAAAAAGATAAGCAGGGTTGTCCCCAAAATTGCTACACCCCTTACAATCGCAGTATTCAGGTCAGTGATTTTAGCTATCTCTTTCTTTTCTGATGGAGGAACCACATAGGTTCCCTTCACAATAGAGATTTTGGGAGCAGTTAAAAGGACTATAAGAAAAAAAATAGCACCCACGACTAAAACAACTCTTTGTAAGATATTCATATTCCACTTTCTCGTATCCTTTGATCTATTTATCAATTTAACCTTAAAACCATTTTCATTTTCTGGATAAAAGATCCAACCTTAAAAAATTAAATTTTATCACAACCAAGATATTTCAATAGTCCAGTGATATAGTTCCCCCAGGTTGGGATCAATTTATCAATCTCATATGAGAGGAGAGTGATTTCTCCATTATGAATCTTATTATGGACTTCCTCAAGTTTTTGATAACTTAGGGGCCAGGTAATTTTTCCTGATTGATTAATGATATAAAAGCTTCTCTTCTTTTCATCAATTTCAACAATTCGTAAGAGGTTAAGCCCGTCGGCGGCCCAAAATTCAACTTTCTGGGCCTTCATCTCTTTCAATTTTTCCCAACTAAAGGAACACTTTGGAAAAATCTCCATGATCTCCACGACCGCTTTCCCTCTTTCTCACTCAGCCTTCCAATGGATCGTTATCATTTTAGAAACTCTTCAAAACGGTTGATGAACCCAATTAGAGTGCCTTAGGAACTCCACTGGAATGGCTCATCTGGATTTTTCTAACAGTGTGACCCAAAAATATCACAAAGAATCAAATATGGCAACATTATTCTGGATTGAGATGGAGGGCCTCTCTGAGATGGGAATGGAGTCGGTTAATATCAAAGGAGTTATCAAAAGAAAGAACAAATTTCAAAAATTAAAAAGGGGGCGTCTTTGCCCCCTAAAGTACCTCTTATCTCTCTGAATAAGGGAATTTATCTTCCTTTATATTTCACAAGGAGTTTGGCCAGGGCTTCGCCGTTTCGATCCATAGCATACTCAACCGTATCCTCAGAACCTGTGGAAGTGGTCCTGAGATCGGTCTCATAAATGACTTTCCCACTCGCTTTATCCATAAAAATGTAATGTGCAGTAAAAGATGCCGTTCCTGTAAACTCACCCCCAGGGATGAAAGAACGAGTAATCCTTCTTCTTACGGTGGAGTGGGTATATTCCTTCACTTCTCCCTTAATCACGAGAACCTTTCCTTCAGGAGGAATCTCTTTACTTGCTTTTCCACCCTCCTTAGCGATCATCTGAAAGAGATTATACTTTTCATTGTATCTTTTAAGCTGATAGACTGCCTTTTCTGCCATTTGGGTTCCAGCAGACTCAGGGGCAGGCGAACCCATTGGAACCTCTAAATCTTGGATGATGCAAACATTATAGTCCTTAAAGATTCCCTCTTGACTCAGGCCCAAGCCATAAATCCCAAAAATAAGACCCAACCCTAAAAATATTGAAAATAATTTTTTCATTCTCATTGAATTCCCTCCTTATAACTATAATTCTATTTTTAATTATAAATTTCTTAAGAATCATTTTACTATCTTAAGAAATGAATTGCAACCCTAAACTCCTCAGCTACTTCATGGAATCCAATCGATTACAAATCTTCCCCCTGGCGCAGGGTAATGCCTAACTCTTACGATGAATTAGGCAGGGATGTCGTAGAACATTTTGAAGAATTTTGTCTTGATCACCAAACCCTATCATGTTACGATGATCCAAAGAATAGGTTTCAGGATCTGAATTAATTTTGTTGACCTCAGAGTCTCGACGCAGCATTTCGATCGCAATCCAACATGTCGACCGATTTCTCTATCATATTTAAATCCTTTTCCCCAAGTCGGCTAAAAGGGTTATGGCGTTGGATTTTTATAGGGATATCGATTGGAGTGGTTTCTGGTTTCGGTGCCATTCTTTTTAACTTCCTTCTCCAACAAAGCACCCAATTCTTTTTAAAAGACCTTGTTAATCTTGTGATCCCAGGAGAGATGCGAGAGGTTTCTCTTTTGGGGTTCCCTCTCTATCGATGGATGATACTCTGGATTCCTTGTCTGGGCGGCTTCCTTTCAGGACTCCTCGTGTTTCGTTTTGCCCCAGAAGCAGAAGGACATGGAACCGATGCGATGATCGAAAGTTTTCATCGAAAAAAAGGAATCATTCGAAAGAGAGTCCCCATTATCAAAACAATAGCCTCTTCCATTACTATTGGGACAGGAGGTTCTGCAGGGAAAGAGGGTCCAATTGCCCAGATTGGTTCAGGATTTGCCTCTTTATTAGCCTCCTTTTTAAAGATGGACGAACGGAATCGTCGTATCATGTTACTCGCCGGTGCAGCAGGAGGTATTAGTGCTATTTTTAAAGCCCCATTGGGCGCAGCTCTCTTTGCTACAGAAGTTCTATATCGAAAACCAGAATTTGAATTTGAAGGGATTCTCCCCTCTATTCTCTCTTCGATTATAGCCTACATGGTTTTTACTTTTTGGTATGGATGGGGAACCATCTTTTACGTCCCTAAAATCTCCCCTGTTCTGGCTCCAAGCGAACTTCTTATCTACGGAGTTTTTGGAATCCTTTGTGCAACAGTCGGTTTCTTATATATCCGTCTTTTTTATGGAATGCGGGATCATTTTTTTAAAAGATTCTCCTATTTAGGATCTTTGAAGCCTGCCTTAGGGGGGCTCATGTTAGGAGGGGTAGCCTTTTTTCTCCCCCAAGTGTTAGGGGGAGGATATGAATGGATTCAATCGGCCATTGATGGAAACTTGGCTCTCGAAATGATGTTAATTCTTGCCTTCGCTAAAATCTTGGCCACCTCCTTCACCATCAGTTCAGGGGGAAGCGGAGGGGTTTTTGCACCATCCCTCTTTATTGGAGCCATGCTTGGGGGGTTCTATGGTCATCTCGCCTCCAGGCTGTTTCCCAATCTTCTCATCTATCCCAGTTCCTTTGTTTTAGTTGGAATGGGCGGTTTCTTTGGTGGTGTTGCAAAGGTCCCGATTGCCTCATTGATCATGGTCACTGAGATGAGTGGTAGTTACAACCTAATTGTTCCGCTCTTGATCGTTTCGACAATCTCATATCTTTTATTGGGAGAGGTATCCCTTTATGAAAAACAGGTATCCACAAGGGTGGATTCTCCAGCTCATATGGGAGACTTCTCCATAAACATCTTAGAACATATTCTCGTAAAAAATGCCCTGCCCCTGGAAAGGAAAGTGGAGTTCATCCCAGAGGATGCAAGATTGGATAGAATCATTGACTTGATCGTAAATTCAAACCAGATGAATTTTCCTGTTGTGGACAAACAGAGGCATCTGAAAGGAATTCTTTCATTAACAGATGTCAGGAAGGTAATCTTAAATAAAGAAATCTTTCCTCTGGTAGTGGCCAAAGATATAGCCAGTGAAAATGTCCTTACGATCACTCCAGAGGATACCCTCCATACGGCATTAAAGAAGATGACCGAATTTGAAATTCGGGAGCTTCCGGTGGTCAGTAAAGAGGATCCGCGAAGAGTGATATCCCTGTTGAGCCGAAAGGATATTATTCGCACCTATTATGATGAAATAGAAAGACATAAGGAGTCTAAACCCAATGATTTCATAGGATGAGTGGTTTCTTCCCATTACAGTCAAGGAGGATGATCTTATGGATGCAGAGATTAAATCCGTTTTTGCCAGGGAAATTCTTGATTCTCGTGGAAATCCCACTGTGGAAGTGGAAGTCCGATTACAAGGAGAGGCGTGGGGTCGTGCGGCTGTTCCATCAGGTGCCTCAACAGGTGTGCATGAAGCCCTCGAACTCCGTGACGGAGATCTGAGCCGTTACCGAGGCAAAGGAGTATTAAAGGCCATCCAATATGTCAAACAAGAGATTGCCCATGCCCTTATTGGGGTGAATGCCCTCGATCAAGCTAAGATAGATCAAATCATGATTGATCTGGACGGGACACCCAACAAGAGCAGATTCGGTGCAAATGCTATCCTTGGAGTGAGTCTGGCTGTGGCCAAGGCAGGAGCCAACCATCTCAATTTACCCGTCTATCGTTATTTAGGAGGGGAAGGAGCCAGAATCTTACCTGTACCGATGTTCAACATTTTGAATGGGGGGGTTCATGCGAACTGGCAGGGAACGGATTTACAGGAATTTATGATTGCTCCTGTCGGAGCCACCACTTTCAGGGAGGCACTGAGATGGGGAAGTGAAACCTATCAAGAGCTTAAAATGATCTTAAAAGAAAAGGGATATTCAACAGGGGTTGGAGATGAAGGTGGATTCTCTCCATCTTTTAAAAAGAATTCTGATGCAATAGAATTTATTCTTAAAGCGATCGAAAAAGCTGGATATCGACCTGGTGAGCAGATCGCTCTTGTCCTTGATTCCGCCTCCAGCAGTTTCTATGAAGAAGGGTTTTATCATCTCAGGACAGAGAATCGAAAAGTAAATACTGAAGAGTTAGTGGAGATGTATGGCGATTGGGTAAAGAAATACCCTATCTTAGCCATTGAAGACGGCCTTTCAGAGGATGACTGGGAAGGATGGAAACTACTCAATGAAAAATTAGGTCATAAGATCGAGCTTGTGGGGGATGACCTTTTTGTAACAAATGTTAAGCGTATTGAAAGGGGTGTGACTGAGAAGGTAGCCAATGCTGTTTTGATCAAACTTAATCAGATTGGAACACTTACAGAAACTATTGCCGCAATTGAAATGGCCCGTAAAGCTGGATGGGGAGCCATGATCTCACACAGAAGCGGTGAAACGGTTGATACCTTTATTTCAGATTTCACAGTAGCCATGGGAACTGGGCATTTAAAAACTGGAGCCCCCTGTCGAGGGGAGCGGGTTGAAAAATATAACCAGTTGTTACGTATAGAAGAAGAACTTGGGGACAACGCATTATATGCTGGCCGGAAAACCTTCGGATCATAACTTTACTGAATCAGTACAAATTCGGGCCTAAATTCCTCAAGACTCTCTTTCAGGCCTTTTCTTCATCAACCTCTCCAGCTTCAAATAGACGTTCATCTCGTTCATAATCATCCATCTGAGCAACCCGAATGGATTCCCAACCCAAACGTAGATCAGGAGGGGAAACTTCAGCAATCTTCTGAGAAAGCTCATCGCCAATAATCAATTTTGTGAGTGAAATCACTGCCCGAGCTGCATCATCGGCTTGCTTTAAATCTTTCAAATTCGCCATTTTCATCACTGCCTCGAGAAATTCCTTTCTGGTTTTCATAACATCACCTCCATTCTCCCAATAATAAAAAAACTTCTACAGATATAGTAGAAGTTATTAGCCCCCAACAAAAGGGGAAACGGTTAATAGTGAGCTCCATTGCTGGTTTTTTTATTTTAATTATTATAAAAAAGAAGCGCTATGTCAATATGTTTTTAATCTCAATTAATTAAAATTCTTTCAACATTCTTTGCGAATGGATTTTTAACTCCTTCCATCGTGAGGAGTTCTTAACCGTTTTATGGAGGTATGAAAATCTCATATTTGGTCAGCTCAATACCATCTCCTTTTACAAAATGAGTGAATAATTTATGATGATCAGAATTGCTAAAATTCAATTACCCATAATTCCTATCTTTATTTGGCCAATATTTTTATGTGAAACAAAATAAAAATTAAATATTTTTAATAAGTTATACTACAATGAAATATTAAACAAATTTAATAAAATTTTCCTTGACAAAAAGTGCCTATTATTTTAGTATCCCACAGGACATTGTGACTGTTATCACATATATATATTCTATCTATAACCCCTTTAAACATAATAATAAAAACCGTTTTCTTAATTCGTAAATTAATAACAAAGAAAGGGGGGGTGGTTAAATATAGTTTCTTGTAGAACTTAAACTCAATCAATTCATTTTTTAAAAATAAAACATTTAGATGAAAGGAGGAATTGACCATATGCCTTTTACAATCAGTAAAAAATATAATGAAGCAGATCCAAGAAAGCTTGCCGATTGGCAGATCGCTGATATTGCTGAAGAAACCATGCCCACAGTTGAAGAATGGCAAGATAAATTAGGTTTAAAAAAGGATGAAATCATTCCGATGGGTAGGCTTTGCAAACTCGATTTTATGAAAATCATTGAACGTTTAAAAAACAAACCAGATGGAAAATATATAGAAGTCACAGCGATTACCCCTACACCATTAGGAGAAGGGAAGACAACAACGAGTATGGGCCTTATTGAAGGACTTGGAAAAAGGGGAAAGAATGTTGGGGGTTGTATCCGGCAACCCTCTGGTGGTCCCACCATGAACATAAAAGGAACTGCGGCAGGAGGAGGAAAGGCCCTTTTGATTCCCATGACAGAATTCTCTCTCGGTTTAACGGGAGATATTAATGATATTACCAATGCCCATAACCTGGCCATGGTGGCCCTAAATGCAAGAATGCAACATGAACGAAATTACGATGATGCTGAACTTGCCAAAAGGAATCTAAAACGTTTGGACATTGATCCCACCAATGTGGAAATGGGGTGGGTCATCGATTTTTGTGCTCAAGGATTACGGAATATTATCATGGGAATCGGGGGGAAAATGGATGGTTTCCTCATGCAATCTAAATTTGGCATCACGGTGAGTTCAGAGCTCATGGCGATCCTTTCAATTGTTAGGGATCTGAAAGATTTAAGGGAAAGATTGGGTAAGATTGTTGTGGCCTATGATAAAAAGGGTAAACCTGTAACCACCTCTGATCTCGAGGTAGCTGGTGCCATGTGTGCTTGGATGCGAAATACCATCAACCCCACCTTGATGATGACCACAGAGTATCAACCCTGCCTTGTTCATGCAGGCCCCTTTGCCAACATTGCCGTTGGTCAATCATCCATTATTGGTGATCGTATTGGCTTAAAGATGTTCGATTACCATGTCACAGAAAGTGGGTTTGCTGCTGACATTGGTTTTGAAAAATTCTGGAATGTGAAATGTCGCTTAAGTGGATTGGCCCCAAACGTATCCATCTTAACCGTAACGATTCGGGCCTTAAAAATGCATGGGGGCGGCCCTGCAGTCGTGGCAGGAAGACCCCTTCCTGATGATTATACTAAGGAAAATCTCCAACTCCTTGAAAAAGGGATTGCTAATATGACCCACCTGATCGGTGTGATTAGGAAGTCAGGAATCAGTCCTGTGGTCTGTATCAATACCTTCCATACCGATACCAAAGATGAAATTGCCCTGGTGAGGAAGTATGCTGAACAGGCTGGGGCCCGGTGTGCAATCTCCGAGCATTGGCTTAAAGGTGGTGATGGAGCTCTGGAGCTGGCCGATGTCGTCATGGATGCCTGTAATGATAAAATAGACTTCAAATTTCTCTACCCCTTAGAGATGCCATTAAGGCAGAGAGTCGAAACGATTGCAAAAGAGGTTTATGGAGCCGATGGGGTCTCCTGGACTCCGGAAGCAGAAGCCAAAGCAAAACGCTTTGAATCAGATCCTTCGATGAAAGATTTTATGACCATGATGGTAAAGACCCATTTAAGTCTTACCCATGACCCAACCAAAAAAGGGGTCCCTAAGGGCTGGATTCTGCCTGTACGAGATGTTCTGATCTTTGCTGGTGCAAAATTTTTATGCCCGATGACTGGAACGATCAGTTTAATGCCTGGAACAAGTTCTGATCCTGCCTATCGAAGAGTGGATGTGGATGTAAATACAGGTAAGGTAACAGGGCTATTCTAACATCATCTTACCTCTCTCCCTACCTACAATCATAGGTAGGAAGAGAGGTAACTTATTTTTTAAAGAAGGAGGGGGGTAGAAATGACTGCAAAGCTAATCAATGGCAATGAAATTGCTCAACAAATCCGAGAAGAATTGAAACAGGAGACTGCTCGATTGAAAGAGAAATACAATCTTGTCCCTGGCTTAGTGACTATCCTGGTGGGTGAAAATCCTGCCTCGGTGAGCTATGTGACAGCCAAACAAAAAACTTCAAAGGAGTTAGGATTTTACTCCGTCCAGGACAATCAACCCGCAACCATCTCTGAGGAGGATTTGCTGAAATTGATCGATAAATATAATAGAGATCCTAAAATTCATGGCATTCTGGTTCAGCTCCCTCTTCCCAAACATATCAATGAAACCAAAATTCTTTATGCAATCGATCCCAAGAAAGATGTGGATGGTTTTCATCCTGTCAATGTTGGGAAATTGATGATCGGTGAGGCTGATTACCTACCCTGCACTCCAGCAGGAATCCAACAACTTCTCATTCGAAGCGGTGTAACGATTGACGGGGCTGAGGTGGTGGTGGTAGGGAGATCCAACATTGTGGGAAAACCCATTGCCAATATCCTTCTCCAAAAACAGAAAGGGGCAAACGCTACAGTTACAATCTGCCATACTGGGACCAGGGATATGGCTTTCCATACGAAAAGGGCAGACATCCTTATTGTTGCAGCCGGAAAACCTAAAGCCATCACTGCAGATATGGTGAAAGAGGGTGCAGTAGTCATCGATGTAGGGGTAAATCGCATCGGGATGACCCCTGAAGGAAAGGCCAAACTCTGCGGGGATGTCGATTTTGATATGGTCAAAGAGAAAGCCAGTATGATCACCCCGGTCCCTGGTGGAGTGGGTCCAATGACCATTACTATGTTGATGATGAATACAGTAAAAGCAGCAAAACTCCATGGAGGGGTAAGTTAATATTGCCTTGATTCTATGAAATTGATCCATATTTTAATCGATGGAAATGAGATCGAGTGCTTTGAGGAGCAAAATTTACTATGGGTCGCTCTGGATCATGGATTCTACATTCCTAATCTCTGTGCCCTGAGAGAGAGGAAAGAAGCCTATGGGGCATGTCGGCTTTGTTACGTTGAAGTAGAGGGTGAAGATTGGCCTATCACGGCCTGTACCACAAAAGTGAAAGAGGGAATGGCCATCCATACTAAAGGATCCAGAGCTCTAAAGCTTACCCAAACAGCCTTTGAACTTATTCTGAGTAATCACCCTGTTAATTGTGCCCATTGTTTAAAGACAGGTTCTTGTGAATTGCAGAGGATCGCCCGTCACCTAAGAATTAACTTACGTTCACAAAAATATAAGAAAATGCTCAGGGATCTCCCTCTCGATGAGACCAGCCCATGGTTTGTCTTTGATCCCAATAAATGTGTACTCTGTGGTAAATGTGTTTGGTTTTGCCAGGAAAAACTCCATTTGGGAACCCTTGGCTTTGCTTATCGTGGTTTTTATAGAAGAGTGACCACTTTTGGGGATGAACCCATAGGGCTATCGGATTGTAAGGATCGAATCGAATTGGTTGAGATCTGTCCTGTAGGTGCTTTCGGGGCTAAGGAAAAACAGAGAACAAAAAGAATAGGAGGATAAGGTATGATTATCATAGGTGAAAATATCCATGTCATTGCAAAGGATGTATCCACGGCTATTCGAGAAAGGAATGAGAAAGTCATCCAGGCCCTTGCAAGGGAACAGACCCAATCAGGAGCCCACTATATTGACTTAAATGTTGGACCTATGAAAAAAGATACAGAGGAGACCATGAAATGGCTGGTCAATTGTGTCCAGGAGGTGAGTGATCTCCCCCTATCGATTGATACCATGAATCCAGTGGCCATGGAGGCTGGATTAAAATATTGTAAAAAAAGGCCCCTTCTGAACTCTGCCTCTGGAAAGACAGACTCGAAATCACAGATGCTCCCGTTAGCAAAGAAATATAACTGTGATGTGGTTGTCTCTGTAATGACGGATAAGGGGATGCCTCCTGAAGTAGAGTCAAAAATTGAAAGCATTATGGAAACCGTTTCTTATGCCAATGATCTTGGAATCCCGAATGAAGATATTTGGGTTGATCCCATCATCCTCCCTGTCAGCACAGCCGGAGAGGGCCAAAATATCGCGGTTGGAAATCTGGAGTTTATAAAGATTCTCCAGGATGTTCTCCCAGGAGTAAAATCGACGGTTGGACTTTCTAATATCTCCAATGGCGTCCCTGCTCATTTGAGACCCATCCTGAATAGAACCTACCTGGTCATGCTTGAGAGGAATGGACTCTATTCAGCCATTGCAGACCCACTCGATGAAGAATTGATGGCCTTTATGAAGGGGGAACTTCCTGCTGTCAAAGACCTCATCTATCGAACTATGGATGGAGAGGAAATCGATCTCTCCTCCCTTTCTCAAAAAGAGGTGGCTTATGTGAAAACCGCAAGGGTCCTCATGGCACAAACCCTTTATTCGGATGCGTGGTTAGAGATTTAATAAAAAATTTATCAATAATTTGTCTATCCCTATTGAAATATAATTTTTTTGTTTGATAATTTTTTTAGGAGGTGAAGAATGGAATATAAGGCACCTAAAGAAGCTTATAAAGGAGTAGTCAGAGAAGTCACCATTGGAAAAGGAAATAAGACCCTTAAGATTGGAGGCGAAAATATCCTTCCCCTCCATTTCTTTGATGAGGGTTCTCTTCCAAATCCCCCAAAGTTTGCCTTGGAAGTGATCGATATGGAACCAACAGACAAGATCCCTCATCTTTTTGAACCCTTCGGAGATGTCATCTCTGATCCGATCAAATGGGCAAAGAAATGTGAGGGATTTGGAGTCGATGCAATCTGCCTTCTCCTCGCAAGTACAGATCCTGCTGAAAAGGATAGCTCAGCTGATGGAGCAGCCCAGTTAGTCAAACAGATGGTATCTGAAATTAATAAGCCCTTGATTGTTTATGGCTCTGGAGATGAGAAAAAGGATGCAGAGGTCCTTCCAAAAGTAGCCCAGGTTTGTGCAGGTGAAAATCTTCTGATCGGCCCAGTTCAAAAGGAAAATTATGAATTGGTTGGCAAGGCCATTTTAGATAATGGACATGTGGCGATTGCACAAAGTCCTCTCGATATTAACCTTCTCAAAGAATTAAATGTCAAGCTTTGTAAATTTTTACCCCCAGAAAGAGTGGTCATTGATCCACTCTCTTCTGCCTTGGGTTATGGTATTGAATATAGCTTCTCACTGATTGAAAGAGTAAAACAGATCGGGGTGATTACCAAAGACAGTATGACGATGATGCCCATCATCGCCAATCTTGGTGATGAATGTTGGAAGACTAAACAGGCAAAGGAGAACAAAACCCAGGGATTGCTCTGGGAAGGAATCACTGCTTTATCCCTTTACATGGCAGGAGCAAATATTCTTGTTATGAGGCATCCTGAAACTTTAAAACTGGTTAAAGAAACCATAGGAGGTAATGGCAAATGGCCGAGTTGAAAGAGATCACAAAAAAATTAGAGGAGATTTATCACAAGATTAAGGCTGAGATTCAATGGGAACCCATCGGGCATACACCCATGCCTGAAATCCCTGACCTTAGAAACTGGGACATGAAACTTCTTCAAACTTATAAACCCTGGTATGCTCCCTTCTGCGATCTATGTTGCTTTTGTACCTATGGGAAATGTGATCTTACCGAGGATCGCAGGGGAGGATGCGGGATTGATATCGCCACCCAGCAGGCAAGGTTTGTCCTTCTGGCCTGCCTGATGGGATGTTCTGCCCATGCCTCTCACGCAGGACATATCTTAGATGTCTTAATTGAGAAACATGGGCCAGATAAGAAAATCAATTTGGGAACCTCTGTAGAACTCGAAGCACCAAATATCAGGACAGTTCTCGGGTTAAAACCAGAAACCTTGGGCGACCTAAAGATTGCAATTGAATATGTTTACAAAGAGATTACCCATCTTCTTGATTCGACTCATATGGGTCAGGAAGGGAGCTGTCTGGATTATGAATCGAAGTCTTTACATGCTGGAATGCTTGATCATGTTGGGATGGAGGTGGGTGATATTGCTCAAATCGTAGGTTTTAATTATCCTACCTCTATTGCAAACACCCCTTTGGTAGATTTAGGCTGGAACACGGTTGACAGAACAAAACCCATCATCCTCTTCGTTGGACACAACCCAGCCACCTCCACCGTGGTAGTGGACTATCTGAAGGAAAATGATCTGTATGACAAAGTGGAATTCTGCGGGGTTTGCTGTACAGCCCTCGAAACGAGCAGATATTCTGACAAGGCAAAGGTGATTGGTCCCTATTCGAGACAACTCTTCTTTATTCGTAGCGGTTTTGCGGATGTCATTATGACCGATGAACAATGCATTCGAACCGATATGCCCATTGAGGCTACCAAAGCAGGCTCATCCCTCATTGCCACCCTCGATAAGGTCATGTATGGATTGGAAGATGCCACAGAAATGAGCACCGATAATATTATAAAGAAGATGGTCGAAGAGAAGAAGCATTTTGCCATCCTCGATCCCAAAAAAGCGGCGGAGGTGGCAGTGAAGGTGGCCATGACCATTGCACCTCAGAGAAGAAAGGAATGGTTAACCGAACAAGAGGCGACTGAGCTCGCAAAAAAATGTGGTCTCTGCGGAATGTGTGAGCAAGTCTGCCCCAATCTCTTTGACATCGGGAAAGGGGTCAATGAGGTCGCTAAAGGAAATTATGAGGTGATCACAGATATATTCAATCTCTGCGTGGGCTGTGGGAAGTGTGAAGAGGAATGTCCTCGGAATATTCCCATTCTGAAAATTATGCAGGTTGGAGCCAGCAAAGAGAAGTGGAAGATAAGGGCAGGACGAGGTCCGATTATGGATACTGAAATCAGGACCGTGGGTGCCCCCATCACTTTGGGCACCATTCCCGGGGTGGTTGCCCTGGTTGGATGTTCCAACTTTCCAGATATTCGAGACCTTGCAGAGATTGTGGATGAATTTGCCCGTCGAAAATATATTGTGGTGGTATCAGGATGTACTGCTATGGCCGTAGGGATGTGGAAGGATGCCGATGGAAAGACCATTTATGAAAAGTATCCTGGGGACTTTGATGCAGGAGGAGTAGTCAATGTTGGTTCCTGTGTGGCCAACAGCCACATCTCTGGAGCGGCCATCAAAATAGCCAATATCTTTGCCGCACTTCCGCTAAGAGCGAATTATGAAGTCATGGCCGACTATGTCCTAAATCGAGTAGGAGCAGTTGGAATTGCCTGGGGAGCCTATTCTCAAAAAGCCGCATCCATTGCAACAGGTTTTAACAGATTGGGTGTTCCTGTAATTCTTGGCCCTCACTCTTCGAAGTATCGAAGGTTATACCTTTCAAGAAAGGACGAAGACGAGTGGAAAGTGATGGATGCAAGAAAGAAGCAAATTGTTGAAACCAACGAACCCTCTCCAGAACATCTTGCCTATGTGTGTGAAACAAAAGAAAAGGCTATGGTCATGATTCCCAAGCTCTGCATCCGAAAGAATGACACTCCTCAAGGGAGGGCGATCAAACTGAACCATTATATCTCCCTTTACAAGAAGTATATGGGAGGAGGACTCCCAGAAGATCTCCATCTTTATGTAAGAAGAGATCCTGATATCCCTCTCGTTTACAAGAAGGAGGTCAAGGCTTATTTAACCCAAATCGGCTGGAAACCAAAGTAACCGGTTGGGCTTCCCACTCTAATCGGAACCTATCCAACTAAAGTTCCAGTGGATTCGGTCATTCACTAATAAGGAGGATCAAAAGATGAGTCAATTAGCACCTCTCATGCCATATCATCGAGTGAATATCTTGACAGGGACCAGAACGGCAAGGTTGGTGGAAGATCCCGCAGAATACGCCAAACAGATTCAAAAGGCGCAACGTCCCCTCCTTGTTCTTGGCCCCCGTCTGCTTAAGATCACTTTGGGCGATAAGTTGCTTATGGAATATGCCCTGGATATTGCTAAGGTAAAAAATATCCCCACCTGTGCCACGGCTACAGTAAAGTCGAAGATGGTGGAGCTGGGGGTGAAGCCTGACAGTGTCTATGACATTGTTGAGATTATCAATGCCCTTAAGGATCCTGAATGGAAAGGAGTCAAAAAGGAAGGAAACCATGATCTGGTCATGTTTTTTGGTTTTAGGACTGATCTTGGGGAACAAGGGCTTTCTGTGCTTAAACATTTTGCCCCCCATCTGAAGACCATGACCCTGTGTAAGTACTATTACCCTCATGCTGATTTCTCCCTTCCCAATATGAGAAAAGATGAGCAATGGAAGAGTTTCTTGGAAGGGCTGATTGAAAATTTGAAGAAGGAATAAATCATCCTACGAAAGGAGAGGAAAGATGGAGTTTCACGTTGACATTGGACCACAATACGAAGGAGAAGTGATCCGAAAAGAGAATCTTTATATTGAGTTTGGAGGGCCTAAAGTGGCCCATAAGTTTGAATTGGCCACAGTTAAAAATCCCGATGAGATAGAGAACGAGAAGGTAGAGATCATCGGGCCAGACTTAAATGAACTGGAACCCTATAACCCTGATACAGATAAAGGGGGCTCCTATCCTATCGCCCTTTTGATCGATGTGGCAGGATCTGAATTGGATCAGGACGCAGAATCCATCATTGAAAGAAAGATCCATATGTACCTCAACTTTATTCAGGGATGGTATCATATGAATCAAAGGCAGGACATGTGGATGAGATTAAGCACGGATGCTTATAAAAAAGTATTTACCTCTCTAAAAGAGTTGGGAGAAATCTTTAACTTCCTGTTCACCTCTGAGATGCCGATCATCGAAAAGATTCAAACCACCATCATTACCGATCCAAAGAAGGTGGAAGAACTCTTGCCAGAAGCCTTAAAAAGGTATGAGGCCAGAGATGAGAGGGCCCGACAGATCAAGGATGAGGACGTGGATACCTTCTATGGCTGTGTCCTCTGCCAGAGTTTTGCTCCAACCCATTGCTCTATCATCTCCCCAAACCGGATTGCCAATTGCGGGGCCATCAACTGGTTTGACGGAAGGGCTGCTGCGAAGATCGATCCTGAAGGTCCAATCTTCGCCATTGAAAAAGGAGAATTGATCAATGCAGCCAAAGGCGAATATGAAGGAGTCAATAAGGTGGTCGCAGAAAAATCCTTAGGCACCTATGATCGAGTCTACCTTTATAGTGCCTTTGAACACCCCCACACCTCATGTGGTTGTTTCCAGGCCATTGTCTTTTATATCCCTGAAGTCGATGCCTTTGGCATTGTGAATCGGGAATATAAAGGGGAAACAGTGATTGGAATCACCTTCTCTCGAATGGCAGGGGAGACCTCAGGAGGAAAACAGATCGAAGGAAGACTCGGAACCGGTCTGGAACAACTAAGATCCCCAAAATTCATTCAGGCAGATGGAGGATTGGCCAGGATCGTCTGGATGCCAAAAGAGGTGAAGGAAAGATTCAAAGACGTCCTTGAAGCCAAAGGGCTTTATGACAAGATTGCCACTGAGGAGGATGCGAAAAATCCTGATGAATTAACCGCCTTTTTAGAAAAGGTGGGGCATCCCTGGCTAAAGGGAGAAGTAGAACTACCAGAATAAAAACATGAACGTAAGTGCTTAACGTATCAGAAAAAAATTTCTGATTCGGAACAGAGATTAACCATAATAATGATGGAGGTGAAAAATGCCAATATCAGGATCTGAAATTGTTAAGATGCTTCCTGGCAGAAAACCCTGCAAGGATTGCGGATTCCCTACATGCTTTGCCTTTGCAATGAAATTAGCTACAGGCGGTGCCAGTCTGGACAAATGTCCCTATCTTGCTCCTGAGGTGAAGGCTAAACTTGAAGACCTGCTTGCCCCAGCAATAAAACTTATTACGATTGGAACGGGAGACAATAAGGTTCAGGTCGGAAATGAGGAGGTCATTTACCGGCACGAAAAAACCTATGTCCATCCACCAGGGATTGCCATCCTTATTTCAGATAAGGAAAGCGATACAAGGATTGATGAAAAGATAAAAAAGGTAAAGGAACTCCAATTTCCATGGGTAGGACTGACACTCAAGGCCGAGCTCTTAGCCCTTCAATATGAATCAGGAGACAAGGAGAAATTCCTCAATCTTGTTAAAAAGGCAGTTTCTTCCAATTTGGGGATGATTCTCATTTCTGAAGACACGGATGTTCTCTTTTCTGCTCGGGATCTCTGTGCCGATAAAAAACCCCTTCTCTATCCCATTACAAAAGAGAACATTGATGTAGCCCTTCCAAAGATTAAAGAAAAACCAACCCCTGTTGGGGTACGGGGAACGAGCATTGAAGAGCTGATCCCATTGACTACAAAGTTAAAAGAGGCTGGAGTGGACGAGGCGATTTTAGACCCAGGATCGAAAAACTTGATGGATGCAATCAGAGACCAGACATTCATCCGAAGATCAGCCCTTAAACAAGGATTCAGACCCCTTGGATATCCTACGATTGCCTTCCCTTGCTTTTTGGCAAAGGATGGTCTAAAAGAAGCCCTCATGGCCTCTGCCTTCATCACAAAGTTTGCCTCTATCATCGTTCTTTCTGACTTTGATCAATATTCCCTTCTTCCTTTGCTGGTCCAGCGCCTCAACATTTATACGGATCCGCGTTTCCCGATGGCAGTGGAAGAGAAGTATTATGAGGTGGGAGAGCCTGATGAGAATGCACCGGTCTTGATCACCTCGAATTGGGCCCTGACCTATTTTATTGTCTATTCAGCAATTGAAGCAACTAAAATCCCTTCCTACCTTGCCGTCAAAGACACAGAAGGCCTTGGAGTCCTCACTGGCTGGGCAGCAGGTAAGTTTACGGGTGATTCTGTCGGGGCCATGATCAAGAAGTCAGGGATTGAAAGTAAAGTGAAAAACAAAAGGATTGTGATTCCTGGAAGGGTCGCAAGAATTAAAGGTGAATTAGAAGATGCCCTTCCGGGTTGGGAAGTCGTGGTGGGTCCGAGGGAAGCAGCCGGAATCGGAACCTTTCTGCCTGAATATGTAAAGACTCTAAGGAAATGACCGAAAAAGAGGAGGAACAGCTTCTCAACATTCTTGAAAGGCATAGACACCAGCGTAATAGCTTAATCCCGATTCTACTTGAGATCCAGAAGGCCTTTGGATATCTCCCAAAAGAATCCATAAAAAGGGTTGCAGAAAATTTAGGGATAAAGCCCGTTGAGGTATGGGGGGTTTCCACCTTTTATAATCAGTTACGCTTAACCCCCCTCGGAAAGAATCACATTAAGGTCTGTATGGGGACCGCCTGCCATCTTGCAGGCGGTCGTTTAGTCTTAGAGGCATTAGAACGGGAGCTCAACCTTAAAGTGGGAGAGACCTCAGGGGATGGCGAATTCAGTTTGGAGAGGGTGGCCTGTATTGGTTGTTGTATGTTAGCTCCTGTTGCCGTGATCAAAGATAAAATTTATCCAAAGATGTCTCCTTTTAAGGTGGAAGAAGCGTTAATTCCATACAGACAGGGAAACAAAGCAAAAGATTGACCCGTTCGACAGCGCCAAACTCTGATTTCTGGGGGAGGAAAAAATCGCCGCCCAGGGTCAACCCTGAACGGTCGATTGGGCCCCTGACCTGAGCAGAGGCCGGGGGTTCATACCAAATAAACAACGGCCTTGAGGTTGGGGGAATCGAAGGGTTGTTATTTAAAGAGATTAAGAAACGAGCAGAATCCCAATGGAAGGGATTGGAAGAAAGGACTCACCTCCTCATTGGAACGGCTACTTGTGGTAGGGCTGCCGGAGCATTGGAAGTCATTGAGGCCTTTCAAAATGAATGCTTAAGAAGAAATATCCATATCCCAATGGTTCAGGTAGGCTGTATGGGCCTGTGTTATGCTGAACCTTTGGTAATCCTGTCCAAACCTGAAGGTCTCCGAATTGCCTACCAAAACATCACCCCTGAGATGGTCCCTCGTCTGGTTGAAGGTTATATCATGGGTGAAGATCCCTGTTTGGAACTTGCTCTTGGGACAGTTGAAATGGATGAAAGGGGATTCCCCTTTATCCCCGAACTTCCAAGGTTCGAACATGAATGCCGTCTCATCCTTCGGCGTTGCGGTTTGATTGATCCTGAAAAAATTTATGATTATATTGCAAATGGAGGTTATAGGGCCCTTGAAAAGGCATTGAACATGCCGCCTGATAGAATCATTGAAGAGATCAAAAACTCAGGGTTACGGGGCAGAGGAGGAGCAGGATTTCCAGCAGGAGATAAATGGATCCATTGCCATCAATCCCCTAAAAAACCCAAATATGTCATCTGTAATGCTGATGAAGGCGATCCTGGCGCTTTTATGGATCGTGTGATCTTAGAAAGCGATCCCCAGGAAGTGATCGAAGGGATGATCATTGCTGGTTATGCCGTGGGGGCTGAACAGGGTTATATCTATGTTCGCGCTGAATATCCATTAGCCATTGAGCGACTGAGGAATGCATTAAAGCAGGCAGAGGAGATCGGGATATTAGGAGACGATATTCTTGGTAGTCGCTTCTGTTTTCATATCGGTATAGCTGAAGGGGCAGGGGCCTTCGTCTCAGGAGAGGCAACTGCATTGGTGGCTGCCATGGAAGGCAAGAGGAGTGAACCGAGGGTGAGACCTCCTCGACTCACAGAGGCTGGATTATGGGGATCCCCCACCCTGCTCAATAATGTGAAGACTTTTGCCTACGTTCCTTTCATTATTGAAAATGGAGCAGAAAAATTTATCTCCATTGGGACAGAACACAGTAAAGGCACTGCCGTCTTTACCCTTGCCGGTAAAATCCAATATCCTGGCCTTGCTGAAGTGCCAATGGGCACGACTTTAAGAAAAGTGGTTTATGATATTGCGGGCGGGATGCGGAATGGGAAAAAGTTTAAGGCCGTTCAAATTGGAGGTCCTTCAGGAGGTTGTATTCCTGAGTCTTTGCTTGACCTCCCGATTGATTTTGATTCTCTCCGTGAGGCAGGTTCCATGATGGGTTCGGGAGGAATGATCTTCATGGATGAAGAAGATTGCGCCGTCGATACCGCTCGCTTCTTTCTTGAATTCACCACCAAGGAATCTTGTGGTAAGTGCACGATGTGTCGAATCGGCACGGTGCAACTTTTAAATATCCTTGAAGAGATAGTCACTGGAAAAGCAAGCGTAGAGGATCTTCACCTTCTCAAACAATTATCAGAAGAGGTCAAAATGGGATCTCTTTGTGGCCTGGGACGTTCTGCCCCCAATCCCATCCTCACCACCTTACGTTACTTTGAAGAGGAATACCAAGCCCATGTCCTCGAAAAAAGGTGCCCTGCATTGGTCTGTAAAGATCTCATCGCTTACTCTATCCTTCCTGAGAAATGTGATCGATCCTGCGAACACTGTGTCTTAGTTTGCCCCACCGAGGCAATCAGGGGAGGGAAAGGGGAGACGAAGGTCATCAATCAAGAAAAATGCTCAAAATGTGGGACCTGTATGGAGGTGTGTCCTCCTGAATATTGTGCTATTATTAAAGTATCCCCTTTGAGTAAACTTCCATCGAGTGGAGATGAAAAAGATGGAAGCAAAAAATGATTCCATTGGAGAATAAAGGAGACCAAGAAAATGGTAAGGACGATTGTCTCAACAGGAAGGGGAGGAGCGGGAAAATCAACCTTTGTCGCCCTCATGAGTCGATACCTTAAACCCCCCTCCCTTTTTATCGATCTCGACCCTGATCTGAGCTTGGCTGACATGCTGGGAATCGATCTATCCCAAGAAGGGAAAAGGACGGTCGTGGAAGCCCTCTATGATGCTGTAAAAGAAAGGCAACGGGGAGGAAGTCCACTTACCCCTGTTGAGGATCGTTTTAAAGGATTTCTTTGGGGAGATTGCCTCTATGAGGGAAAAGGGTTTGATGTGATTACCCTTGGGACAAAAGATCTTGAAGGATGTTATTGTTACCCTGATCATCTATTGAGAAAAACCATCTCCCAAATTGCGAAGAACTATCAACATGTTGTAATTGATTCCCCTGCAGGATTAGAGCACCTCAATCGGAATATCGTCTCAGAAGTAGATGACTTGTTTATCCTCCTGGATCCTTCTGAAAAGTCTCTCACCCATATTAAAAAGGTCAAAGTTATTCTGAGAGAGGTTGGAATCAAGTATCATCAATTCTATCTTGTTGGGAATTACCTGTTTGATGAAGCCTCTGAAAGCTATTTTAAGGAAGCAGGGGAGGTCTTTTTAGGAAGGATTGAATATGATCAGAAGGTCGAGGAATTCAATCTCAAGGGAGAATCCTTGCGCAAACTTCCTGAAGACTCTCCTGCCGTAAATTCGGTCAAGAGGATTTTAGTGAAAGCGGGGTTAATCTAAAATGGGGAAGATCAATGTCATCACAGGTCGGGGGGGAACAGGGAAATCAACCTTAACCGCACTTTTTGCAAGATACCTGGATATCCCCACCCTTCTCCTTATTGATCTCGATCCAGATGGGAGTCTGGCTAAGATGGTTGGAGTGGATATAGAGAAAGAGGCCAAGTTCACTATCTCTGATGCCCTCTCCAAAATCATTGTCAAGGGAAGAGAGGGGAAAGGCAAAGAGGATAGTACAAATTTACTGAGGCAAATGATGGAACAGGGAGAGATTATCTCCCGCGGGAATAAGTTTGATCTGATTATCCTTGGAACCCAATTTGCCCCTGGTTGCTACTGTTTACCTGATGAGATGATCAAAGAGACGATCAGGAATATTCGTCATCATTATGATATGATTCTTGTGGATTCTCCTGCAGGATTGGAGCATCTGAATCGAAAGGTCACTCCAGAGATTGACGATCTCTTTGTAGTCCTTGACCCCTCTGAAAAATCGGCCAAACATATCCAACGGATTAAGTCCGTGACAAAAGGAGTAAACATCACGTATCAAAACTTTTTTATAGTAGGGAATTACAGATTCACGGAAGAGGTCGAGTCTTATCTGATCCATTCGAGTGAAAAATATCTTGGAAGGATTGCCAATGACCCCTTGGTACGGGAGTATAATTTAAAAGGAAAATCCCTATTAGACATTCCAGAAAACTCCCCTTCTTCCCTCTCTGTTAAGAAGATATTACAGGAGGCAGGGTATGTGTTCGTATGAGGATATCTCCAAGCAAAGCTTTGAGTTGGCCCTGCGCATGGCTACCCAAAAGCTTTCCACGATGAAAGCGGAAGAAATATGCCAGAAGAGTGGGGCCTCTCCAATAGACGAAGATCACCTTCTGATCCCATACTTGAATCAGCCCCATCAATTGACTCTTTCTACCGGAGAGATTTTATTGAAAGACAAATTAGTGAATGTCCCGGTGAAGGATCAGATATTGATCCTTCACTACCTCATTCGAGCAAATGGCACTCCCTTCACCCATAAAGTCATCACCTATGGTCAAATAGAAGGGGGAAAATTTTACGTTCCAGTCTTTATCCAGAGGAATATCAATCCATTATTGAATAGTTTCGGTCACAGGCCTGAAATGCTCTTGGACCTGGCCCAGAGGATAGGAGGGACCAAAGCGTCTTACGGAGATGTCTCTTTTAGGATCGATCCTTTTCCAAGGGTACGAATCTTCTTTATCCTCTGGAAAGGAGACGATGAAGTTCCTCCCAATGGAAACATCCTGTTCGATGGAAATATCCCCCACTATCTTACAAGTGAAGATGTCTGTGTGCTTACCGAAACAATAGTCTGGAAATTGGTCAGGATGGCTTGATCCCCGTTTACCTGGCAATGGGAGAAGGCTGAAGATAAACCCCGATGGATTTTAGAGCAAACTGCGGGACGACAGCTATGGGCATTATGCCCCATCGAAATATAGAAAAGGCCCTGGAGCTCGTCTTCACCCTGGACATTCCCTTCTGGCCTCAACTCCCTCACCTGAGCCTATACGAGGATATGTATGTTCAGACCTCAGAGAATTTCCCAGGGATAAGGGTCGACTTTGAAAAGGGGAGGCTCTCTTTCAATACCATTCGATTTGAAAAAGAATTAAACGATTACTTCACAAAGATGGAGATACCAGAGACCTATGCCCTTACCCCAGAATATTCTATGGTCTTTCAAAAATTTTTATCCCATGATCTTCAACACTACCGGGCGATTCGAGGACAGATCACAGGACCTGTAAGTTTTGGTTTTAAAGTACTGGATGAAAATCTGAAACCGATGATCTACAATGAAGAGGTCAGAGCCATCCTATTTGATTTCATCCAAAAGAAGGTGAACATTCAGTACCAAGTATTAAAGGCCAAAAATCGAAATGCCTTTGTCTGGGTGGATGAACCAGGCTTAGGATATGTCTTCAGCGGCCTTTCAGGATATCATGATCAGCAGGCCAAAGAGGATTATCACCATTTTATTGAAGGAATAGAAGGACCCAAAGGTCTTCATCTCTGTGCAGAGGTCAACTTGCCTTATCTTCTTGAATTAGGGATGGAGATCCTCTCCTTTGATGCCTTTCAGATCGGATTTATGCCAAAAGAATATACTCAGAGTGTAACCGACTTTATCAAAAAGGGAGGGATTATTTCATGGGGTATTGTTCCTACAGAACTAAAAATCTTAGAAACCCAAACCCCTGAAAAGCTCGCCTCCCTTCTCTTGGGTTATTGGAACATCCTCTCTGAGAATTCAGATCTCTCTGTGGATCAATTGGCTGAGCAGGCATTGATCGCACCGGCTCGATGCTGCTTGGTTGAACTCTCCCTGGAAGCTTTTGAGAGGTCAAAGGCACCTGATATCGAGGAGAAAATTGTGGAGAAAGCCTTCTCGTATTTACCTGAGATCTCTCAGATCTTAAAAAAGGAATGTGGATTAGAATGACCCTTAAACCCTTATTACCCATTGGTATAGGAAGCCTGCCCTTTAAGGATCCTATGAGGGCGAGCCAGGTCATATTGAATTATTTTCCAGAATCCCCTTATTGGCCTCAACTTCCTATCAAGGATTGGAAAGAGGGGATGTTGATTCAATACACAGAGGGAATGCCAGGATTAGTCCCAGACAAGGAAAGGACCTATTTCTATACCCCGTTTCATCCCCCGTTAGAATGGGAAAGGTTTTATGAAACTTCTTCTCAGGAGGATCTCGAAAGTTATGCGATCGGAAAGGAATATGCCTCAGGGTTACATACCTTATTAAAACTTTTAAAAGGGAAGAGGCCCTTAATCATTAAGGGGCAAATCACTGGACCGATCACCTTGGGGTTGGGACTCTCAGATGAAAAAAAGATTCCCATCCTCTATGATCCCAATTTGAAGGAGATGATTTTGAAGACCATCGCCTTCAAAGCCAGATGGCAAGAGAAGGAGTTTAAAAGGGTAGTCCCAGAAGCTGAAACCCTTATCTTTTTCGATGAACCCATTCTAAGTGGTTATGGATCAATCAGTATGAATTTAGGAAAAGAAGAAATCATTGAATGCCTGAAAGGGGTAAGCTCATCCCTTCAAGGTTTATCTGGAATACATATCTGTGGAGCTACAGACTGGTCTATTATTTTTGAAACAGGGATTGATGTCATCCACTTTGATGCCTACCAATTCTTTTCCAATATGATGAGTTATGCCCCTGAACTCAACGCATTTCTCAATCAGGACGGGAGATTAGGTTGGGGAATCGTCCCCTCAGAGGAAGAATTTTTAAGAAAAGAATCCCTTTCAAGTCTGCTCGAGAATCTAAGAGAAAAGATAACCCTCTTGGTACAGGAGGGGATTTCTGAAGAAAAGATCCTCAAAAACTCTTTCATTTCTCAGAGCTGCGGCCTTGCCTCCCTCTCTGAGGAATTAGCTGAAAAGGCATTGAAACTTACGGCTGATCTTTCTCTTACCCTAAAAAGGGATTTTAAATTTTAGTTGCCTTACCTTATCGAAGGGTTCCTAAATAATGGGTGGTCAACTGTCTTTCACGTACTTTCGGATTGGTGTAATCAGGAAGAAGCATCGGAGAAACTCGATCCGTAATGATCCCTGCCTCTTCTAACTCTCGATGGTATCTTCGAACATGGTCTAAGGTCAATCTCCCCTCTTTTGCCTTTTCTTTTGCATAAAGGGCTGCACTCATCCCTGCAATCCTTCCAAACACACAGACATCCAGAAGAGAATTGCCCATCAAACGGTTTTCGCCGTGGACTCCACCCGAAACCTCCCCTGATGAGAAGAGTCCGGGAATAGAGGTTTCACACTTACTATTATATTCCAATCCTCCATTTTGATAATGAAGGGTGGGATAAACCAGCATGGGTTCCTTCGAGATGTCGATCCCGAATCGCTTTAAAAGGATGTATTTGCCTGGAAACTCCCTTTTGACTGCCCCTTCCCCCCATAATACATCAATCATTGGAGAATCCAACCATACTCCAACCTTTCCGGTATAAGTTGGAACTCCCTTGCCCACTTCAGTGCACTCGCGGATGAAGGAGGCTGATTCCACATCTCTGGGCTCCCGTTCGTTCACAAACTGTTCTCCATCAATATTCAAAACATTAGCCCCTGCGCCCCTAAATTTCTCAGTAATGAGAATCCCTTCAGTCTGTTCAGGAAACACAAGACCTGTAGGATGATACTGGTAGGTATGGAGAAAGCAGACTTTTACCCCTGCTCGGTAACCCAAAACCACACCATCTCCGGTTGCTCCATAGTGATTGGTCGTCATAAATTTTTGATAGTGAAGCCTTCCAGAGCCTCCGGTTGCCAGGATGACGGCTTTGGCCTTGACGACAAAATATTCCTCGGTTTCAAGGTTATATAACACAGCTCCTGCACAGTGACCATGCTCGTTTAAAATCAGTTCGACAGCAGGCATAAATTCAAGGACTTTTATCTCAGGTCTATTTCTCGCCTCATCCCTCAGGGTTCTCATGATCTCAGCCCCTGTAATATCGGCTGCATAGTGCATCCTCTTTCGGCAGGTCCCGCCTCCATGAAGGGTCTTCAGGCGACCATCCTCAAATTTACTAAACATGCAACCTAAGTCTTCGAGCCAAGCAATCACCTTAGGGGCTTCGGTCACGAGGGTATAGACTAATTCTGGGGGATTTTTAAAGTGTCCTCCTCCAAGGACATCAAGGTAATGGTAATAGGGTGAATCTTTGGTCTCTTTGGTAGCCGCTTGAATCCCTCCTTCTGCCATCATCGTATTGGCATCGCCATGTCTGAGTTTTGTGGCAATGATCACTTCTACTCCTTGCTCCTGTGCCACCAGGGCAGCTGCTGTCCCTGCCCCACCCCCCCCAAGGATGAGGACATCGGTCTCAAAGTGGATCTTCTCTAAATTAATTCGATCAGGATCAATTCGGCTCCTTGCC
>JBBIRT010000017.1:25847-32874 GCA_037441725.1 Deltaproteobacteria bacterium
AAAGAAGGTCCACCATCTCGGGCTGAATGGCATAACCTTTGTTTGGACCTACCCGAATCTCCCTTCTCGAACCAGGGATATAATCCGGATGGTATTTCTCCAACCTCTCCTGCCTCTCTTTAAGGGAAAGCAAGGGAAACTCTTCCCCCCTCTTCTTCCTTTCAATCCTCAATGGCCGAGTGGCTTCTACCCTCTTAATCAATTCCTTCAATTCTCTGGGATAAGGCATGTCATCTCCTCATTATAGGGCAAAGGGCTTAGAGTAAAAGGATTGTTATTATCCGATGCCTCTGTCCTATGCTTATGTTTTTAGAGGTAAGCTTTATCTTTTGGCGTCCACTCTTCATCTGCCTGCTCAGGCTCAATCTCCCTCCGATTATAGAGATCCTTTAATGTCTCTTCGTCTGTGCCCATGAGCTCCCTAAGCACCCGTTCGTATTTACCCTTCTTAACAGCCTGAACCATGGAAGCCAAGTGATCGGCTTTGGGTGCAATGTATTTCCCATAAAGTCTTCTTCCCAAAATGGCAATATTGTATTGACAGATCTCTGCTGGACATCGAGCAGTACAGAGACCGCACATGACACAATCGAACGAAAGCTCAGCCAATCGGGCAATGTCTCCTCGCATGGCTGCGGCGATATAATCCATGACCTCGATCTCCATCGGGCACGATTTGGTACAGGTATTACATTGTAAACATCTCAACAATTCAGGATAGGTTTTCACCAAAGTCTCCAGGGCTGGTTTGACCTTCGCAATATCATAGATGCTTCTCGTTGCAGGAAAGAAAGGGATCTGCGTCAGGTACATGTTGGGCTGAACCATTGTTTGACAGGCCAAACCCACTTCAATCCTGTAGCTTCCTGGAAATCGGTAAACGGTCCCGCAAGCCCCACAGATTCCTCCCCTGCATCCACACCCTCGAATCAGTTGATAACCTGCATATTCCATGGCCTTTTGAATGGTCAGGGTTGAAGGGACTTCATAGCGTTTCCCCATGATAAAGATAGGAACAAGTTCTTCCTTTTTCCCCTCCTTTGCCTCCATGGATGCCTCCTCCCAGTAAAAAAGGATGAGGTTAAGGTTAAGAACTTCTCAACCTCAGCCTTAACCTGAACATGTAACTTTATGCACTTTGCGCTATAAGGCTCCTGATTCGATTTTTAGCTCATCCTCTTTAAAGGTGGCCACCGGAGGAACCTCCTGGACATCCCTCCCCGGAACATAATGAAACATCTTCTGGATCGGATCACCTACACTACGGAAGAGTGTGGCAACAGGTAACTTATTTGGACAGGCGCTATCGCAAAGTCCACATCCAACGCAGGAAGTCACCATATGGGACATCCGAATGAGATGGAAGATCAAGGTATCGGTTGGCATCCGAATCCCTCCCTTCCGATCCGCCCATCTGAGGAATTGATCCCCATCATGCTCAAAAACAGAAGTCCTAAAAACACATTCCTTGCAGTAACAGATCGGACAGGCCACCATACAGTTATGACATCGAATGCAGGTTGAAAAACGATCTAAAAAGGTTTTTAGGTCTTTGACCACTCCTTTGAATTCCTTGAAAAGCGTCTCTCTCTTTTTTATCCTTTCGGTAATCACCTTTTGAATGATGTCATTTCTTGAAGCCGGCTCCTCTGCAGAAAAAGAAAGCACTCCTTTCCCCTCCATCTCCCCTTCCAGTCTTTCCCCCACCTCAACCCCGATCTCTTGATCCATTGGATACCCAAACAATTTGAGATTGATATCGGTCTGAATGATAGGGTACTCACACATCTTGCAGGCAGTTCTGAAATCATACCCCAGAGGAGGAAGAATCTCTCCCTTCTCCATTCCCTTACAGAGGTCCCTTGTTAGACCCTCCCCTCCTCTCCCTTCTGAAACCATCTTTGCATAGTCCTGGGGTTCAAAGGTTCCAGGACAATCGACTCCGATCAAATAGAGATAATCAAATTTGACTTGAAGAAATTTTGCCAATTCCACAGAGGCCCTTATCTCACAAGCCTTTAAAACGCAAGCCACCCTTCTCCCTAAGTTCTTGATTGAGAGATGGGAGAGGATCCTCGCCGATTGGACAGGCATGGTAGGTGAAAGGATACAGGCCCCATCCAATTGATTGGGATCCTGGATGAGGGTTTGAACGAACCCATCCTTTGAAGGAAGTGACTTAGGGGTGAGAATGGCCTCCACCACCCCCTTTTCTAAAAGGGATCTTAAGAACCCAACAAAGGCTTGATCGATTTTACCTCCAGAGACTTTAATAGTGGCTTTTCTTGCCATGATGATTCATTCTCCTTCCCTGATGAAATCACGTGACCGATTCCTCCTGTCACCCTGTCTATTTCTGCTAAGCATTCCACAACTGTTTCATCGGATTTGGACCCATCTTCTTTAACTCCTCAACCATTTGGGTCACGGTATCGGCAAAGAGTTTCCCCTCGCTGGCACTGATCCATCTGAGCCAGATACGGTTCTCATCAAAACCCATTTGCTGAAGGATCCCCTTTAAGATGGCCACTCTACGCCTGGCCTTATAGTTTCCTGTCTGATAATGGCAGTCTCCAGGATGGCATCCTCCGATCAGCACGCCATCGGCTCCATCAATCAATGCCTTTAATATATAGATGGAATCGACTGCACCCGAACACATCAAATGGATAATCCGAATATTGGGCGGATACTGCTGTCGTGTCGTCCCAGCAAGATCGGCTCCTGTATAGGTACACCAGTGGCATAAAAATGCGATAATTCTTGGTTCGAACTCAGACATCTCATTCCTCCTTCATCAAAAGATCGCAAAGTTCAGGGTGCATTGAACAAAGCAAAAAAATCTATCCATTCCATAGAAATTTAAGCCCTGATCGTTCATCGTCATCCAATCGTCCATGGAAATGGTTCTTGAATCCATGTCTTTCGATTTCTTTATGCTATGCCCTTAGCACCATGCGCTGTGCGATCCATTAGTCAATCGCTGCATCCAGAACTGCAATGTTTAGATCTTTCTCAAAGTTTCGCTGCTGAGAAGCTGCATTCCGACAGGCGACGACACAGGAACCACATCCCTGACAGAGCGAACCGATGACCTCAGCCTTTCCTTCTTCTTCGTTTAGAATTCTTGCCCCATAGGGACAAACCGTAACACATAGACCACATCCACAACAGAGTCTTTTGATCACATAGGCGATGTAGGGCTTTTCCTCGATCGCTTCTTTGGCCAGAAGGGCACCTGCCCTTGCAGCCACTGCATTGCCCTGAGAAATCACATCCTCTATAAAATGAGGTGAATGACAGAGTCCACAGAAGAATTTTCCACGATCCACAAAGTCAAGGGGGGCGGACTTGGGATTGGCCTCCTTAAAAAAACCATCTGAGTTAAGCTCCACATTAAAAATCCTTGCCAGATCCTTGTGATCATTCGGCTCGATCCCAGTACTGAGAACTAAGTAATCAGCTGGTAGAGTCACTGGACGATTCATTGCCGGATCAGATAGGGAGACTTCCAAATGACCTTCATGGAGCTCTGCCTTGGGCCGATTTTCAAGATCATATCGAATAAAAATCACACCCTTTTCTCTTGCCTGCTGGTAATAGGTCTCATAGAATCCATAGGTCCTGATGTCCCGGTAGAGGATATAGATCTTCACCTCAGGGGCTTTCTCCTTTAACTTCAAGGCATTCTTGACGGCATGACTACAACATAGGCGACTGCAATAGGGATGGTTCTCATCTCGGGAACCGACACATTGGATCATCACCACAGAATGGAGGTCCTTCAATTTTCCATCCTGAAAATAGAGCATTTTCTCCAATTGCCTTTGGGTGATCACCCGTGGATCTTCTCCGAACAGATAGCCTTGAGGGGGAGTCTCCCTCCCCCCTGTGGCAAGGATCAATACACCATGATCAATCCACTTCTCTTCATCCTGATAGCGAATCCTGGTTCGATAATGCCCATTTTTTCTTCCAGATTCTATCACCACTGCCTCCAGGTAGAGGTGAATCAATCCATTTTCCTTGACACACTTGATCGTTTCCCTTAATAGGCCCTGAGGATCAGAGCCTTTCAGGGTATAATAAGACTCCTTTAAATTTCCACCCAGCTCCTTCTCCTTCTCAATTAGGAATACTTCATATCCCTGAGCGGCCAGTTGAAGTGAGGCTGTCATCCCAGCCAACCCTCCACCCACCACCAATCCTTTCCTCTCAATTTTCTGTCTTCCCTTTTGAATAGGTTGAAATCGCCTCACCCTCTCTGCTGCCATTCGGATAAGGGCTATGGCTTTCTTTGTGGCCAATGGAGGAGAATTGAAGTGGACCCAGGCACATTGTTCTCGAATATTGGCAAACTCAATCAGGTAAGGATTAAACCCTATCCCTCTGGCCATCTCCTCCATGGCCTCCCGAATCTCCCGTTGTGAACAACCTGCGATGACCAGCCGATTAAGGCCTTTTTCTCCAATCCTCTTCTTAATCCGATCTAAATCTTTTTGAAAACAAGCTAATTCAATCTCCTCGATATGGATGACTTCTCTCAACTTCTCTGCCTCTTGAATGAGTTCAGAAAAGGAGATCACCCTACCCAATTCATTGCCGCAGTGGCATAGGAAGATCCCTATTTTTGGGATTTCATTCCTCAAAGCCCCTTCCCTCGGATAATCTTTGGGAGATAAGAGGGAACGATGGGGAGCAAGAAAATTGATTGCGGAGGCCGCCGCACTTGCTCCTTCAACAACGCTTTCTGGAATATCTTTTGGCCCCCGAAAGGCTCCTGCGACAAAAATTCCCTCTTTTGAAGTCTGGGCAGGATGAAACTCATCTGTCCAGCAAAATCCCTGAGGCGTTAATTGCACTCCCATTGTCTGGGCCACATTTTGGATATCCTGAGGGGGTGTGAATCCGATAGAGAGAACAACCGTATCAAATTCCTTCTCGATAAACGTCCCGTCTTCCTTTACATAGGTCACCAGAAGATTCTTTGTCTTTTGAAGCTCTTTAATTGAAGAAATGGCACTCCGAATATACTCGATCCTGTATTCCGTTTTGGCCCTCTCATAATATCTTTCGTAATCCTTTCCCATTGGACGAACATCCATATAGAAGAAGGCCACCTCGAGATCCGGTGAACGGTCTTTGGCTATCATGGCCTGTTTGGTCGCATACATACAGCAAATTGTAGAGCAGTGATTCTGACCACAGGAAGGATCCCTTGACCCTACACATTGGATAAAGGCAATCCTTTTCATCTCCTTTTGATCAGATCTTCGGATTGGCTTACCCTGGGTTGGGCTTGATGTGGAAAGCATCCTCTCAAACTGAAGGCTGGTTATGACATTCTCATATCTCCCGAAACCATATTCCCCTTTTTTCTGGGCTAAGAAGGGTTCAAATCCAAACCCTAAGAGGATGGTCCCTACATGAACCTTCTCATACTCTTCCTTCATCTCCAGATCAATCGCCCCAGGGGTACAGACCTTCACACATGCACCGCATCGAGTGCAGGTCTTTGGATCGATCACCAGACTGTGTGGTATGGCTTGAGGAAAGGGAAGATAGATCGCCTTACGTTTCTCTAAACCCCCTCCAAATTCTCTCTCCACCTCAACAGGACAAACCCTTAGACAAGCCTCGCAGAGGGTACATCGTTTTGGATCTACAAACCGAGGCTTTCGGAGGATAGTCACATCAAATTCCTTCTCATTCTTCTCCACCTTCATTAATTCAGTATAAGGCAATAGCTCAATACGGTGATGGAGGTGACATTCATAGATCGGGCAGAAGGCAGGAGGCAGAGGGCTCATGAAACAGACGCCACAGGAGTTGGTTGGAAAGGTCTTATCCAAAAGCGGAAAATAACCCCCAATGGCAGGTCCCTGTTCTAAGAGAAAAACCTTTATCCCCATCTCTGCCAATAGCAGGGCTGATTGCATTCCTGCAATCCCTGCCCCCACTATTAAAGCCGACCCTTTGCCTTCCTTGACCCTATCCTCTATCATGATCATCCTCTTAAATTTTATTTTTCCAATTTAATTCAACCCTAATGATTCTAATAATCCCTTGGGAGAAATCAGATGCTTTTTCCACCAACCCTCTCTGGCCTCTATGTCGAACGCCACCCCTATCAATTCAGTAAAGTAAAAGATAGGAAGATTAAGGTCCTGCCTCATTTCAAGGTTAATCTGACAGAGGCCACAGGAGGTCACAATACATTGAGCCCCTGCCTCTTTTGCCATGGAAACAATTCTACCCACCAAATTTTTCACGATCTCACCATAGGTCATGGCTAAATCTGCCCCGCAACAATCCACCTTATAAGACCACTCTACTGGATGAGCCCCCAGGGTATCCATCAACCGATCGAGATATTTTGGATTCTCCGGATCATCCAATTGGGTTACCTTTGGATGTCGAACCAGGGCACAACCATAATAACAGGCAGGTCTCAAACCCTTTAAGGGGCGTTTTACCCTCTCTTGGATTTTCTCAAGACCGATTCGATTCAGAATGACATCCATCAAGGCAAGAATCTCAAGCGAAGGATTGTAGGTAAACCCCACAATCTCCTCAATCCTCTTACGATCTGCCTCGTTACTTCGAAGCACATATTCAGTCCGTTTCAAATTGTTAAAGCACCCTGCACAGGGAATGACCAGGGGGCCTGCTTGAGAATCCTGTGCCTTCGCAATATTTCGTGCTGGAAGACAGAGGGAAAGGAGCCGATTGAGGCTATGGGTGGCTGCTGCTCCACAACAGTTCCAATCCTCAATCTCCACAAGCTTCACTCCCAGAGCCTCAAAGATCGCAAGGGTTGATCTCCCATATTCTAAAGAGGTGGAATGATCTGTACAACCTGGAAAATAGGAGAATTTCATTGCATACCTCCAAACCCATCGTCCCATATTTTTATTTTTCTTTTGAACATCTTTCAAATATCCTTTTGATCTCTTCTCGCCCCTTGATAAAGCTTGGAAGCAAAGGAAACTTTCCTTTAAAAAAGAGTGCCATACCCGGAAGAAGA
>JBBIRT010000018.1:0-13816 GCA_037441725.1 Deltaproteobacteria bacterium
AAATGGTCCCCTGAAAAGGAAAGTTTAAAATGATTTTTCACTTAGAGTGCTGACATTATTTCCCACGCTCTTCTTCACAGATTCTAACAATTGCCTCGATGGTTTTCTGTAATTCTCCCTCCGTATAGTCAAAAGGCCGGAACGGGCCTCTCTTTTCGACGGATAGGTCTTTAACGAGATTAAGGGACTTATCGATTTTTAAACCAGATTTCTCAATAATTTTGCTTGTACAACGATTTGCACATCCATCGATTGCGATAACCCTTTTTGCCGCCCCGGTTGTCTTTCTGTGTTTTGGCACATTCACGGCCAGGGCAGAGGTACAGAAGAGGCCGGTTTTCTTCGGATCGAGTCTCTTCATTGCCTCTAACACCGCAATACCTGTCAAGGTGCCGGAGCTTGACATAATACCGAAACAGACGAATAAAGCATTTTCTGGAACCACTTCATGATCGGACATGGTTTTTCTCCTCTAAACTCGTAGCTCGACGAAAGAGCTGGTAAAAGGTAACTGCAGTGAGCATCTGGAAAGCAAACCCCACTGCAACCGGCAGCATCTCCAGCTTCCCGAAACTCATGGCCGCTATGCCAATAGCAATAGGCAGGTTCTTCATTCCCGATGAGTAAGTGATAGCAATGTTCTTGCTCTTGGGAAAGAATTTGAGGCTTACCAAATAAGCCACCAAGAATAAGATGGGGAAAATCAATATGGTGGATATGACCAGAGGGGCTATCAGCCCTATGTTTTTCATAATGGGTGACATGTTGGTGTTAATCGCCATGAACATCAGCAATACAGCCATGGTAGCCGAGATGGCCGGCATGGCTGGAAGGTATTTCTGAACATTCACCTGTCTTCCGATAAGCTCTCGTAAAGCAATCCCAACAAGCACTGGAAGAAGCACGGTATAAATAAGCTGTCGAAACATCCCCCACGTATTCACAGTAATAAATGTGCCGGCAAACAGAGACATCAGGAGTGGAATGAGGAACGGAGCCAGAATCATGGTGGCAGCGTTGATGACCGTGGCCAGTGGGACATCTCCTTTAAGAAGACCAGCCCAGACGAGTGCCATGCCGGCACAGGGGACCACCCCGATTAGAATCAGGCCAGTAGCTAAATCAGAATGTCCAGATAGGAACAGTAGGGCCAGAAGCCAGCACAAGAAGGGAGCAAAAAGGAAGTTTAGCACCAGCCCGAATGAAAACCCTCTCCAATCCTTAGCTGCAGTCCCAAGGCTCTTGAAAGTAATCGTGAAACCCATTGCGGCTATCATAATGATAATGAGAGGAGTATTAAACTGACGAATATAAACCCCGGGCCGGGCAGTGAAAAACCCTATGATCACCCCAATCACCAGCGTAGTTATTATGATGTAAGTGTAATTCTCCCTGATGAACTTGGCATAGTTCATTATGATCTTCATTTGTTCACCTTGGCTTAGTTAGAAATTTATGGTTTGTCTTCACGGATGACCTTTACAATCAGCTCTTTGGCCTTCTTCACATCATCCTGAGAGACATACTCCATGACCCCCTTAATATTCTCACCGATATCCTCATGAAGGGCCTTCTTTTTCATACCGATATCTCTGACAAGGACAATACTTTTGGTTGGGGTGACCCCGGATTGCCCAACAGTCTTCTTAGCGCATTCAAACGGGCATCCGTCAACGGTGATGACCTTCTTGGCAGCCTTGGTCTTCCCTATCACTGGAGCTACCTTCAATGGAAGCGCTCCCAGACAGCCAATGGCCACCTTCTCAAGCCCGAGCTCTTTTACAGCCTCCAAACAGGCCAGGGCGCTGGTTATCCCTGTATTTGAAATCCCCCATAACAGGAAAAGATGATGTTCTCATGAGTCTTCATTCCTTCTTGCCAGTGTTTCTCTTCTGCCATGTTCGTTTCTCCTTTCTATTATTGGAATTTATTCTCCCCCTACTGGAACCTCATATCCAGAAGACTCAAGGAGTTTGAGCAAGGTCTCTCTCTTTTCATCATATTCCCCAGAAAAGAGTGGCTTGCATTTCGAGACATCAACCTCATGCCTTATCAATTTAAATGAAAACGAAAAACAGGTCCTCTCCCCACATTCCTTGCAGTTCGTTCCGGGAAGAAGCTTTAGAACATCAGAGGATTTAAGCTCTTTCGCTGTGGTGTAATCGGGTTCAATTTTATCACGATTCTGGTAAGTCTCATTAATAATCTCCTTTAGTTCTGCCATAACCTGCCTTGCTTCTTTTTCGTCTTCCAATTTGGTAATAGCGATTTCTCTTGGCCGAAAGGTGATGAGATGCCCTCCTCTTTTGACAGTGAGTATCTTATTCTGATCAATATAATGCAAGCCCTTAAGCACTCTATTAAGATAGGGAAGGATCTCGGTGATATCCTCGGAAAGAGTGACGATCGCATTAACCTTCTCTGCTGAAAAATTACATTCCGGAAGAGTGATCCTCAATTTATAATCATCCAGTAACATTTTTCATTGCTCCTTTCTTTTAAACCCCTCCAAACTTCCTTGTTTTCGAAGGTATTTATCAAAAGTAATTATGGACATTGGATCACGCCCTGTGCCCAGAGGCAGCCCCCACAAGCCGGGAAGGGGCTACCAAAGCAATCCTCTTCATTTGATTCAAAAAGGTCACAACCGCCACAAAAGGCACAAGGTGAAAAATCAAATTTTTGGACCCGTTCGCGAAAGGCTAAATACTCTGGCAAATTCCATAAATCATTTAAATCTTGCTTGGTTATGTTCCCCACCGAATATCGGCGTAAGGATCGCTCATATTCATTCATAAAGATTCTTTGATCGTGTAGAAGGGGAAGACACGGGCTAACTTCTCCATCCCAACGAATGGCCATCACTCCCCTTTCAATAAAAGGACACCGATTGTTTCCTTCTCCCAAATCTGCTCCTGCAAAAATTAGATGATGGCCACTGAGCATGATCTGGTTGAACACCTCTTGGGTGGTTTCATTGATATCGATCTTTGGAAGATTTAGAGAGGTTCCATAAGGCGAGGGGATGTAGATTCCATCATAAGAAGCCCTCGAATATAAAATCTCTTGATACATTTCAGCCGTATAGGGTAAGACGTTGGTCACCAAAAATTGATGTGCTCCCAATCTACTACCCAAACGAATGACAGCAGGGAGATCTTTGATATTTCGTTTCATGGCCACAAAGACGATTCCGATCTGGGGCCTCAGATGGTAATCCACAAAATATTCATAGAAACGCACGCCCAAACGGGCATCCTGAAAACTGGCGACATTGGAAATCACTTCAGGTAGAGCAGCCCCTAGTCTAACATCTGCATAACTCTCAGGAGTAGCTCCATCCAGTGAAACCCATAAGCTATCGAGGCCAGCCTCAATCAGCTCTATGGATCGTTTCTTAGAAAGAAGTGTTCCATTGGTAATCAATTCAACCGTCGATCCTAAGGCCTTTGCCTGAGCAACCATTTCGACAATATTCGGATGAGCCAGGGGTTCACCCAGGCCGCCAAAAAAAATGGTAGGGGGTGAAGAAAGCTGATGCAACCCTTCCATGATTTGTGCAAAAGTGGTTTGGGACATTTCACCCAAGGGTTCTTCCCAGATATTTCGGATACAGGTCCGGCATTCTAAATTGCAGGCATTGGTTGGCTCAATGTAAACCTTTGCCAGATGGGTCACCGGTCTTTGTAAATGGAGCCCATGAATGCTCTTATCAAAGTGGACTCTTATCCCCTGACTCAATCCAAATTCCTTTACCAGTTCTGAAGGTAAAACCAGACGGCCTTCTTGATCGACTTGAGCCTCAAACTCTCCTCTTTTCATTCATCAATTCTCCGCCAATCCTTCCTATATTCATTAAAGAATTTATGGATTCCTGCTTTGACAGGAATGACCCTCTCAGGAAAATCTTTAAAAAGGGAACTAAACTTCATATCCAGCATCCTTGAGAGTTTCAAGAAGTACCTTACGCTTCTCCTGATAGTCCTCTGAAAAAAGAGGGAAACATTTTCTGATATCGATTTTCTGATCAACCAATTTAAAGGCAAAAGCGAGACAACTTCGTAAGCCACACCTTTTACAATTCGTTCCTGGAAGGAGCTTCTGAATATCCGATGGCTTGAGCTGATCCCCTGAAGAATAGTTGGGTTCAATTTGATCCTTTTTCTGAAAGGTCTCATTAACAAGGTCTCTTAGCCAATCCAGGATTTGACAGGCCTCCTTTTCATCCTCGATTAAAGTCAACGTTACATGCTTGGCATGAAGGGTGATCAGTTTCTCTTCATTCCTGATGGTCAGGGTGAGGGCTGGGTGATTATAGATGCATCCTTTAATGAGGGCATTCAAATATGGGAAGACTTCATGAATCTCATCTGATAATTCTGCAATGACCCTGATCTTTTCGGGATCGGCAATACAAGGAAGAATGCGAGTGATTTTATAGGATTGGAGTATCATGTTATTTTATCTTAAAGTGATAATTAATATTCCTCCCAAGGCAAAAAAGAGCAAAGAGGTCAGAAGTTTAATCAAAGAAGCCCTTCTCTGCAGAAAGAAAGTCAACTGTTCGGAGGTGACTCCCCAGTATACAATTCCAAAAATGGCCAGGAGAGGAACAATAAAAAATAAATTATAAAGAAAGAGATAAAAAATGGCACTCACTTTCAATGAGGGAATACTGGTCACAAAAAGGATGGTGGGAAGATAAACCTGACCCGTGCAAGTGAATTCCAGGAGGGAAATTAAAAATCCGGCTCCCACAGCCGCGATAAAATAACGGCTGGATTTGCTTCCCTCTCGAATGACTTGATGGGCCTTTTTTTTCAAGAAATCTGGGAGTTGTAGTTTCATCTCAGAGGGTTTTCCACGTTTCAATTGAACATAGTCATAAAGGCTATAGATCCCCAGGATGAATGCAATGCCAATGGTAAGGAAGTAGATGATTTTGGAAAATATTGGTAGGAAGGATAAATGCTGGATGAAAGAAAGAATTCCAAGGCCAATGAGTAAATAAGTAAGAAAGACAGCCCCGGAAAATCCAACTCCTACCCAGAAAACCTCATTTCTCTTTCGGCCTACAAAAGAAAGATAGGAGATAAAGAAAATCAATGTGGCAAAGGCGCACGGGTTGATCCCATCAATTAATCCTGCGAAGAGGATGGTAAGAAATCCAATGGATTGAAACCGCTCTACAATCGATTCCTCTGCCTTTTGAACCTCTTCGGCTTCGACCTTTAAGGTTGGCTTGATCTCTGCTTTTTCGTATTTTTCAATGAGTGTTTCTACCCTGGACTCTGTGATCTCCTCAGGGGAAAGAAAATCTTTACCAATAAAAAGGCTAGGGGCAATCAACCTCTTCTCCTGGGGAAGGTTGACTCGATTCGAAAGGGTTTCATTGAGGCGCTTTCCGTCAGTCGTGTTTAAATCCATTTGATGGATATGGAGATGGGGATATTTTTTATGGATATATTTAAGCAAATATTCTGCTCGGTCACATTTAGGGCAGCCCTTCTGATAAAAGTAGACTAATTCCAGTGAAAAGGTCTTTTCTGAGGGCTTCTCGATGGAGGTCCTTTCAAGAGGGGGAAGAGTTGGAGCCAGGTCTCCTCTCATCTGATAATCAAGAATCAGATGATCGAGCTTCTCCATAATTTCCTGATCCCCCGAGAGCATCTGGTCGCCAATAAAGATAATGGGAAGCTCCTCCCCTCTTTTGGCATACCTCTTTTCCAATTCAGCCAGGGCTTTGTAATTCGAGGGATCTCCAATTTCAAAGGTCTTGATTTCGATGAAGGGATACTGGGATTTGAGCGTAGGAACATAATTCTGAAGGATGGCATGACAGTTCGGACAATCCTCAGCATAAAACAGGTATATGGGAATCGCGGAGGGTGGTTGACCGTGACCGTTGAGGGATAAGAAAAGAATACCAACAACAAGCCATAGGATTTTCAGCTTTCTCATAAAACTCTCTTTTTAAAGGGTGATCCCTATGTAAAATAGATAAAGACCTACACAAATCACAATCAAGCCTCCAATCCTCTTGCCCCACTCTGTAATGTTCGTAATTCCCTTCGATTGGATAAAGTTTTCAACAAAACCTGCGGCAGTACCGGCTAAAAAGATGAGCGCACAATGGCCAAGGGCATAGACAAAGAGCAAAGAGGTTCCATATATAACCTCTCCTTTTGAAGCGACAAAGGCCAGAATTAGGGCCAATACAGGAGTGGCACAAGGGGAGGAAACAATCCCGAAAAGAGCTCCAAGCACAAGGGCTCCAACGATCCCTCGACGTTTTGACTGAAAATTAACCGGAGTTGGAATATTCAGATTGTAGATTCCGATGAGATGAAGCCCAATGGCTATGGCCACCCCCCCTATGATGAAATACCAAGTCTGGTTAATCGTTCCAAAAAGCCCACCAATCAAGGAGGCAATGGCTCCCAAAATAGTGAAGGTGAAAGAGAGACCTAAGATAAAAACGAGGGAGTAGAGAACTGCCTTCCGGCGGTTTCCCTCGGAATATCCTCCTACATATCCGATCACAAGAGGAATGGTCGCGAGGACACAAGGGCTGGAGGAAGAGATGATTCCACCAAAAAAGACGCCAAGATAGGCCAGCAGTGGATTTTCGGTTAGAGACTGGGAAAGTTGATTTAAAAGATTTTCCATAACCTTTTAATACCAGTGTGATACATCAAGGTAATGTTTTTCTAATCTATAGGAATCAGGTAGGAATGTCGGAGAAAATCTTATAGCGGAAACCTCAGCTTGTCTTCTTGCTACAGAATCCCATTGGCATTTGGAGGGCTTCAATCTCACAGATAAAATTTCCTTGTAAACCATTATCTTAAACAACCGCTTGATAAGATTTTGAAAGATATTCCTGCCTGATTCCTGTTTTTTAATATAGTTAGTGACGTATTAATTCAGGGGCATTGGATTAGCCCCTGTGCCCAGAGACAGCCTCCACAGGTTGGAAAAGTATTTCCCAAACAATCCTCTTCATTCTCCCAGAAAAGAGAGCAACTGCTACAATAGGTACATGGAGCAAAATCAAAGAGTTGGACACGCTCCCGGAAACTCCGATATTCGGGTTGATTCCATAGATCCTGTAGTGATTGGTCATTGATATTTCCGACTGTATAGCGTCGTACAAACCGCTGGATTTTATCAAAATAGTTGGTATGGCTGTGAAGCAGGGGGAGGCAGGGACTGAGGTTCCCGTCCCAACTAATAGCGGTTGCCCCGTTTTCGATAAAGGGGCAGTAGTCATTTCCTTCCCAAAAATATCCTCTGACCAGGCTGAGACTATGTCCGGCCCGCATGGATAGATAGAGAGGCCTTTTGGTATTCTCATCCACATCGATTTTAGGGAGGTCAAGCTGAAATACCGAGGATTGATAAACGACATCAGTGAGGGAGCGCGAATAGAGGACCTCTTTGCCCATTTCTTCAGTATAGGGCAGGACATTGCTCACCAACACCCGAGTCGCACCCAATCTCATGGCCAGAGAAAGAAGCGAAGGTAACTCATGGATGTTTCGTTTCATCGCCACAAAGACAATCCCGATCTCGGGTTTCATATGGAAGCCTGAAAGCAGGAAGGGTGTGAAATTGGAAGAACGGAGATCGCGAAACATCTTGATGTTGGTCAGGACCTCAGGCAACATAGCCCCCAGACGGATGTCACTATAAGACTCTGAAGTAGCTCCATCCAGTGAAACCCACAGCCGATCCAGACCTGCCTCAATCAACTGTTCAGACATCCTTTTTGTGAGTAAGGTCCCATTTGTGATCAGCTCAACCGATGTATTCAAAGACTTTGTCTGGATGACCATTTCAAGGATGTCTGGATGAGCAAGGGGTTCGCCTAAGGCTCCGAAAAAGACCGTAGGAGGTGGAGAAAAATCCTTCAGCCCCTCAATGATCCGGGAGAATGTCTCTCGGTTCATCTGCCCCAGGGGTTCATCCCATACATTTCGGATACAGGTTCGGCACTCCAAATTACAGCGGTTGGTTGGCTCAATATATACTTTGGCCAGATGGGTGATGGGCAATCTGAGACGAGGGCCTTTGCTTGTCTCATCAATATAAACAGGTGTGCCGGGTTTTAGACAATAGCGGAGATTGAACTCCTCTGGAAAGATCAACTCTCCATTCTCACCCACATACGCTTGAAATTTACTCATAGCAATTGATCATTGCCTCCCATCTTCTCTAATAGTTTGTCTCTACGAATTGAACAAATCCAAGCATTTTAAGACTTCCAGGCGCTTCGCCTCCAAGAATGTCAATATTTAGGATGAGCGTTAGCTTCCCCGAAGCTTTGAAGGAAAGGGGTCTCATTGACTTCGGGTGGCCTGATCCACCTGTGGTTTAATCACTTCTTTGAGAAAGAGAAAGGCCTCCTCTTTTTCCTCGTCGAGGATGATCTTCGTCAATCTGATCATCTCATCCGAATTCAAACTCAAAATGACCCGCTTTAGATTCATCCTTTCTCCTCCTCCAGCCACTTCTTGATGGAAGACTTTGTCGGATTGGTTCCAACGGATTTGATCTTACCGTTAATAATAAGGGCTGGGGTGGGAAGAATTCCATATTGGGCCATCAGGTCCGGGTCAGTAATATGGTTCAAACCTGCCTGAATACCTGTTTCAGAAAGAACCGTCATGACATCTTGCTCCAATTTATCGCAGGCATAGCACCCGGGACCCAGAATAATCACTTCAAGAAATCCACTCCTTTCTTCCTCCACCTTTTCACCAAGGAATTTCTTGAATTCCCGGAAAAGGGCCTTTTTATACTCTTCCCTAACAGAATTGGGAATGTAGTTTTTCTTCCCTGCCTTCTCCAGCAGCATCTCTTTCAAGACAGATTCAGCTTCATTCCTTTTACTTTTTACCTCTTCAAAAATTCCTTTTAAGCCAATGAGACCGACCTGACTGTCTCCAACACGAACGAGGCGATAATCTTTCTCCTCCATTACTTTGCTCCAGGAGAAATTAACTTCCTCTCCTTTTTGTAATACGAGAACTCAGGTGATGAACCACCTTTTCGACATCAGCTTGATTGAGGTTGAAATCATGGTTCTTCTCGATTCCCAATGCCATCACCTCAACATACTCATCGATATTGAATCCAGCATGTTCAAGCGTTTTCTTGGCACACGCCACTGGACAACCATCAATGGCCACGATGACTTTCCCTGCCTTGGTCGATTCAATCATCCCGCTGACATGTCCACCAATTCCTGCAAGACAGAAGATGTTCCCTAACCCTTCTTGTGTCAATTTTACACCTGCTTCATTGGCAATCTGGCCAACATTGGAGCCTCCAGAACAAGGAAAAATTAAAATTTCACTCGGTTCACAAAGACATTTCTCCTCCATGGCTAAGTTTCCTCCTCATGGTTTGATCCATTCCTTGATCTCCTTCACATCAGGAACCTTCCCAGCCACCTTAACCACTCCATCGACTACAAGGGCTGGAGTGATTAACACTCCATAATTTGAAATGGTTTTGATGTCCTTCACTTTGACCACCTCTGCTTCAATCCCCAATTCTTTTACTGCCTCTTTAGCTCGCGACTCGAGCTGATTACATTTGGGTCAACCCATACCAAGCACTTCGATCTTTTTCATCTTTCTCACCTCCTACGAAAGTTATTTAAAAAAGTTACCGAAACCCATTCCAGTAGTTGAAGCCATGATCACTACTAAAACGACGTAAGTTAAAGCTTTCTTCCACCCCATGACCCGTGCGATAACAATCATGCTGGGTAAGCTTAACGCAGGTCCAGCAAGAAGCAATGCAAGTGCAGGTCCCTTACCCATTCCCATGTCAAGGAAGGCCTTAACAATGGGAACTTCTGTCAGCGTAGCAAAGTACATTAACGCCCCAAAGACCGAGGCAATCAAATTAGATTAAGGGGAATTACCCCCCAGCCAAACCCGGATTAAGTTTTTAGGGATCAAAGTCTTGATCATCCCTGCCACAAACACTCCAAGGAGAAGCCACGGGGTGATCAATCTAAAAAACTTCCATGTGGCAAATAACCACATTTTCAGATCCTCTTTATCATACCATTTCTTTATAGCCGCGAAGAGCACGATGAAAGAGATTCCTGTCAGCCCCCAATTCTTTTGAGAGGCAAAGACCAGAATGCCCACCAAGGAAGCAAAATAGATGATGAGGGCATACCCCTTCTTATCGGATTCCGGTAGGGGAGTATTTTGTGCATAGAGCACTTTCTCTTCATTAAAAAAGAAAGACATCATCAGGCCAATGAGAATGGAAAAAAGGATGGCGGTTAAAGCCCTTCCAACGCCGAGGTCAAAACCCAATAGTCTTGCAGAGTAAACAATGGCGAGAACATTGATAGCTGGGCCAGAAAAGAGGAAGGTTGTAGCAGGACCTACCCCCACGCCCCGTTTATATATTCCAGTAAAGATGGGAAGAACAGTACATGAACAGACGGCCAGCACCGTTCCCGAAGCAGAGGCAACGCCATAGGAAATGGCTTTGTTCGTTTCCCCTCCAAAATATTTCATCACCGAAGCCTGGGAGACGAAAACATTGATAGCCCCTGCAATAAAAAAGGCCGGGATTAAGCAGGTCAAAACATGGGCAGAAAGGTAGTTAAGAAATGCTTCCATTCCTCCCTGAAGGACGATGAAAAACATCAAACACCTCTTTCAAATCACTCTCCCAAAATTTTTAAGAAGAAAAGATGAAATTTCCTGTGAACCAACCTACAAAGGTTCCTAAAACACAAATAAGCATAACGTAAACGATTCCTCTTTTAAAGCCAAAGACCTTCATGATAGCCAAGATATTAGGAAGGCTCATCCCAGGGCCTGTAAGAAGGAGGGCTAAAGCTGGCCCTTTTCCCATCCCTAAGCCAAGCATTTTATGAATAAATGGTGCCTCAGTCATCGTCGCAAAATACATGATCTGACCAATGACGGTAGCCAGAAAGGAGGCAAACACTCCAGTTCCTCCGAGCCAATTTTCAACCCACTGCTGAGGTAAGAGTTTCCCAATAATCCCTACAATAAATACACCCCCTAAAAGCAGAGGGAGAATAATGCGAACAAACCACCATGTTTCCTTCATCCAACCCTGAATCTCCTCCCATGATTTGACTTTGAAGGCATAGATACCGATGATGATCATTCCTATGGCCCAGACATAGACCTTATGGAGGTAGGGGCCTTTCTGAACAAGGTAGTTGGGTGCCAGCAAATCAGCCACCACTAAAAGGATTAGAACAAGATCCTTCCGGGAAATAATTTTTCCTGCCCCAGGATTCAAACTAATCCCCCCACCTGCTCTCTGAGCCTCCTCACGGCGAAAGGTAAAACTCATGACCCAACCCACTACAAAAGCCATGGCAAGCGCTGAAAGAATCCGTACAATGACCATTTCAGACCCTAAAATCGCTCCTGTATAGATGATGGCTAAGATGTTGGCTGCCGGTGCCACCCATAGAACAATAAACGCAGGACCAATTCCAGCCCCTCCATAATACAAACCACTGGAAACAGGGATGACGGTGCAGGAGCACGCGGCCACAAAGAAACTTCCCCCGCTGGCAAGGGCAAAGGATTTGAGTTTATGAGCAGCTGCCCCTAAATAGTAAATAATCGTCTCTTTAGAGATAAATGTGACCATTGCCCCTGCCAAAAGAAAAGCCGGAATCAAGCAAGTAATCACATGAAGAGCGATATAATCCTTTAGAGCTTCCAATCCAGCAACGATCAATCCCAGAACGAACATGGTTTCAATTCCTCCTTCCCCGATCCATTAGATTTTTGCTATCAGTCTTTCCTGCTCCCGCATCTGAGTTTTCAGGATGGCACTGACTTTATCTAAGATTTCAAAAATCTTTGGGTCTTTCACATTGACCATCACCCGCACCCCTTCCTTTCGGGTCGTCACCAGATGGCTTTTCTGCATCAAGGAGATGTGGCGAGAAATATTCGATTGCTCCCCATTGATGACAGGAGTAATTTCACAAATGCATTTTTCTCCACCTCGAAGGCACTCTAAGATTTTGAGTCGGGTGGGCTGGGCCAACGCCTTTAAAACCTCAGCCTTCATCTGGATGACTCGATCATCCATAAATCTCCTCCATGTATATATGATTCATTAATCATATAATCCTAAAAACAATTTTTGTCAAATAATTTTTTCTTGACAAACCATTTGCTTGTTGGCATAATGGCCAACAAATGAAGAAAACGATTAAACCCACCATGAAAGAGGCTGAGATCAGGGCCACCATTATCAAGGCCATGGCCCATCCCGTACGCCTGATCATTATTGAGCACCTAAGAAATGGGGAGCGATCCTTCTCGGATCTATTCGGTCTCTTTCAGCTTGATAAATCAACGGTTTCCAAACACCTCCATGTTTTGAAAGAAGCCGGCATTGTCTCTTCGAGAAAGAATGGGATGGATGTCCTTTACAATCTTGAAGTCCCCTGTGTAACCGATTTTTTTAATTGTATTACCGCTGTGATTGAAAACAACGTAAAAAAACAACAGGCCTGTCTTTGTAAATGAATTTTAAAAGGATGTTGGTTTTTTACCAAGGGATCAATGAATATTCTCCCCCCCACTCCTATCTCCCAAGACTTGAGAATAAAGGGGAGGACAAAACAGGCATCGTTACCGCTATCGATAAACGAAATTTTTTAAGTAAATAAATTAAGGAGGAACCTATGAAACCCCTGCAAACCGATTTATCCATCCTGAGTCAATTTAATTTTGAGAATCCACCCATTGGCATCAAGTATCTATTCTTCAAACCAGAAGGGATAGAGCCCCTGGATAAAAAAATGGCCATCTGTGAAATGATCAAAGAAGCCCAGAAAAGAGAAACCCCATTTTATATGACCAAAGAGAATGAGGACTGTTTTGGCGCGGTCACCCTCGGTATGACTGAAACCCCTCCTTTTGCAGAAGCCGGACAAATCGGATACGAACTCGGGATCTTTAAGGAAGCACGCGCCAATAGCCGAATCTACAATTATCTTCCCAAATTGCATAAAGGGATCGTGAACTATGTGGTTTTTGCAAAGCTGGGGAAGATCACCTTTGAACCAGATCTTCTGATTTTGACAGCCACGGTCAAGCAGGCAGAGATTCTGTTCCGGGCACTGGACCATTTTTCAGGAGGGCCGCGTGAATCTAAGACAACAGGCGTATTTGGGTGTGCTTGGCTCTTCACCTACCCCTATCAAACGGGTAAGGTCAATTATACAGTGACCGGATTGCATTTTGGTTCAAAAGCCAAACAAGTGTTTCAAGAAGGATATATTCTGATCTGCGTTCCTTTTGACTGGATTGGAATATTGGTCCAGGGTCTCAAAGAGATTACCTGGGAGCTTCCCGCCTATAAACAAGGGGCCAAGGAGTTTAAAGAATGGGAGAAGAAGATGCTGGAGAGGTTAGCCAAAGACTCCCTGAATCCATAACGGAGAGAGTCATTGAACAGGTCGTGATGCCCTATGAAGGAATAGAAAGGAGTGAATAGACCTTGGAGAAGAAATGGGATCATTTAACCCCAGAAGAAAAAAGACAGGAACGATTCAACCGTTGGATTTCTCCTGGGGTTTCGTTCATTAACCCCCAAGCCGAAGAGGCTTATAGAAAAAGGGTCAACAGGTTGATGGATGTGATTCAACTGAAAGAGCCTGATCGAGTCCCGTGCATATTACCTGTTGCATTTTTCCCGGCCTATTATGCAGGTAAAACCCTTCGCACCGTCATGTATGATTATGACGAACTACGAGAAGCCTGGGTAAAATTCC
>JBBIRT010000018.1:13826-31378 GCA_037441725.1 Deltaproteobacteria bacterium
TCATGATTTTGAGATGGATACTTATACGGCCCCAGGCATGGTTCCCCCGGGAAGAGCTCTTGAGATCGTAAAGTATAAATTATATCGATGGCCAGGACATGGACTCTCATCAGAAATCTCCTCCTATCAGTGCGTTGAAGGGGAGTATATGCATGAAGACGAATACGATGCCCTGATCAAAGACCCTTCAAACTTCTGGATCAGGATCTATTTGCCTCGGGTATTTGGAGCCTTCGAATCTTTTCAAAAGATCCCTCCCTTTACCACCTGGGAAGAGATTGCCACAACCTTTTTTGTCTCCTATGGAAATCCAGAGGTTCAGGAAGCTTTTCAAGCTCTTCTGGAGGCAGGAAGAGAGAGCACAAAATGGATCGCAGCCGTTACCGACTGTCGAAAAGAGGCATTGAAAATGGGAATTCCGAGTTTATCTGGAGGCCTGGCAAAGGCTCCTTTTGATACACTCGGAGATACATTGAGAGGAACTCGGGGAATTATGATGGACATGTATCGTCAGCCAGAAAAGCTGAAAGAGGCCATGGAGCGGATAACTCCACTCACCATTGATTCTGCGGTTGCAACAGCCAATACCTCTGGCGTTCCATTGATCACCATGGTGTTGCACAAAGGAGCAGATGGCTTCATGTCTCGAAAGCAATACGAGACATTCTACTGGCCAACCTTCAAAAAGGTGATCTTAGGTTTGATCCACGAAGGGATTGTGCCCCTTCTATTTGCTGAGGGTAGTTATAATGAACGTTTAGAAGTGGTTAAAGATTTACCCAAGGCTTCGGTGATATGGCATTTTGATAAGACAGAGATGGGCAAAGCCAAGGAGATCCTTGGCAGTACTGCCTGTATCATGGGTAATGTCCCTACCTCACTTCTAACCACAGGTCAGCCCGAGCAAGTCAAGGAATATTGCCGTGAACTTATTAACGTTTGTGGGAAGGGAGGTGGTTATATTCTGGCTGGAGGAGCAGGTATTAGTGAAGCACCTCCAGACAATCTTCGTGCCATGATGGCAGCCGCCAAAGAATATGGCGTCTATCAATAAAAAAGTGAGGTGAAAATATGGAGATTTTAGTAATCGGTCCGGAACACCCATGTATTCGTTGTCTCACTACCTTCAAATATGCGACAGAGATAGCAAAAGAATTTCCGGGAAAGGTTGAGGCAAGAAAAATCTTTACTACTTCAGAAGAAGCCAAAAAATATGGCAGGCCTGAAGGAGGCTATGAAATCTCTCAGATTGAAAAGGTAGAACATGATGAGGAAGGCATTAAGCGACTCATGAAAGAAATTGATGAACTCAAGGCAGAGGAAGAGAAAAACTGGAGTTTAATCGAAGCCAAGATGAAAGAGATCCAAGAAAAACTGACCCCCATCTCAAAGAAGGCAGAGGAGAAAGGGTACCTGATGACTCCTGTTCTGGTCATCAATGGTCAAGTGAAGGCGAGCGGCTATGTCCCAAGTAAAGAAAAGATTCGTGAATGGGTTAGAAGTGAACTAAAGGGTTGAGAAGATCTTTTAATGAAAAACGGCAAAAGAAGGGAGGAATGACCATGAAAAAGATGTTTATAATTATGTTAATGGTTATGGTGGCCAATGGTTTGCTTGTTGGCGGACTTGTTAAAGCGGTTTCAGCCGCACCCACAAAGCTTTTATTTGCCTCTTTTACCTCAGACAAAAGCTTTATGTCTGATGGAATTAAGGCCTTTGCAAAGGATCTGGAAGAAAAGAGTCAGGGGAGGATCAAAGCGGAATTCTCTTGGGGATCGGCCCTGGGTAAAATTCCAGAATATTAAGACCTGACCGTCCGAGGTATTTGTGATGTGGGTTTTGCAAACCCTGTCCAATGTGCTAAGGATATTTTCCAGATGGCCTCTATTTCTACCCTCCCATTTACCTTTCCCACGGCTACGATTCATACGAAGGCCATTCAGGAACTCTATAGAAAAGGTTACTTAGATAAGGCGATGGATGATGATAAGGTGAAAACCCTCTTCATTGCCGGGGATGCAGGAAGTGGTTTTCTTACCTATAAGAAACCTGTGAGGACTGTGGCCGATGCAAAGGGTCTAAAGCTTCATTGCGTCCCAGGGATGCAGATGGCCTTAGCTGAAGCCATGGGAGCAGTGCCTGTGGATATGGCAGGTGCAGAGGTTTATATGGCCCTTCAGACAGGGACCATCGATGGCTACTTCAAAGGTTATTCACCCCTGCCGAATTTTAAATGGTGTGAAGTCGCAAAGTATGTTACGGAGCCAAAGTTAGGGGCTGTCTTTTTTGCGGTTTTTATCAACAGGAATACCTATAACAAACTACCAAAAGATATCCAGGCGATCATAGATGAAATGGCGAAGGATCCTAAGTATGGTTTGATCGCTGCAAAACAGATGGATGACCTCACTGAGGCAGGCAGGCAATGTCTTCTCAAGCATGGAGTCCAGTTCCTTGAATGGGAATCCTCTGCTCTTGAGGAACTCGGGAAAGGACTTGCCCCATTATGGAATAAATGGATCGCCGATCGTGAGGCAAAAGGGTTGCCTGCAAAGAAAGCCCTTGATGAGTTTTATAACCTTCAGGTAAGTATGGGGGTGAAGATTCCTGCTGTTGGATATAAGCCTACAGGAAAATAGGTTTTTCAGGGGCATCCTTAGGAAGCGGATTTCGTCTAACGGGAATGGTGGGGATGCCCGTATCGTCATTCAGTTGCGTTGTAGTCCAAAAAATTGATGGGGTCAAGGCTTGTCGTTGTCGAAGCTTGTATCGATGCTCGACTGTCGAAACTGGAGGCTCGAGGAACCGTGTCAATTTTAACATCCTCTTCGAGAGTGGAGGATTTGTGAAAAAAAGAGGGGGCTGAATGAAGATAGCCATGCCAATAGAAAAAGGGATTAGGAAGACAGAAAATATACTTCTCTTCATCGGTGTGGGCACGCTTCTTCTAATGATGTTTTTGGGAGCAGGGGATGTCTTGGGTAGATATCTTTTTAATCATCCCATCAAGGGCGCACTCGAGATCAGCCAATTAATGATGGCAGGAGTAGCCCTTTTGTGCTGGGGCTATACCCAGGCAATTAAGGGCCATATTAATATCGAAATTCTTCTTGTTCGATATCCAGTCAGGGTCCAATCCTTCATTAACCTCTTCAGTCTGATCCTGACCATCATCATTTTTGGCTTAATTACCTGGCAATCCACCCTCATCGCTCTGGAGACGATGAAGCAGAGTAGAATGCTGGAAAACATTCCTCTCCCGCTTTTCCCCTTCAAGTTCATGGTTCCGGTCGGCGCCCTTGTGTTATGCCTCGAATCGACCATTCAACTGATCCAACTCGTAATCGGGATAAAAAGAGGAAAATCATAGGAGATAATGGAAATGGTTTTCTCAGAATTCAGCGGGATTATTGTCTTAATTATCTTCTTTCTCCTTGTATTTCAAGGAATCCCCATAGGGGTTGGATTTGCAACTGCTGGCTTTGTTGGTCTTGTCTGGGCAAGGGGATTTGATGCAGCTCTATCAATCTTAGGCAGTGTGCCCTATACCTGGGCCTCCTCCCCCATGCTTATACCCATGCCCTTATTCATCTTTATGGGATTTCTCGCTTTTCAATCTGGAATCAGCAGAGACCTTTATGAAGCCACTTCCAAATGGTTGAGCAGGCTCCCAGGAGGGATTGCCATTGCGACCACTGTGGCCAATGCTGCATTTGGCGCCATATGTGGATCTGCCCAGGCTGCTGCTGCAGCGATGAGCCCTATTGCTTTCCCTGAGATGGAAAAGCGTAAATATGACCGCCGGCTCTCCACAGGGTCGCTTGCAGCCGGAGGAACCCTCTCCTTTCTCATCCCTCCAAGTATCCCATTCATTCTATACGGGGTCCTGGCCGAGGTCTCTATCGGTAAATTGTTTATTGCAGGAATCATCCCAGGAGTGGTACTATGCGGGATTTTTTCGATAACCATCTATGGGATGTGCAAACGAAATCCTGATCTTGGTCCTGTTGGATCATCTTTTACATGGAGAGAAAAATTTGCCTCATTAAAGGGTGCCTGGGGAATGATTGTCCTATTTGCTCTGGTCATGGGTGGATTATATCTTGGTGTCTTCTCACCCAGCGAAGCCGGAGCCATTGGCGCCTTTGGAGCCTTTGTCCTCGGTATTGCTACACGTAGATTGACATTTTCTGGTATAGTAACTGCTGCAAAAGACTCAGCAAGAATTGTCTGTTTTGTTATGACGATCATTATCGGTGCCTGGATATTTAATACCTATCTCGGTGTATCTGGATTTACGACGTCATTTTCTGAATGGGTTTATGCCCTCCCTGTGTCACGCTATGTCATTTTAACCTTCTTAATTGTCATCTTCATTCTCATTGGAATGTTCTTAGACATTGCAGCAATCCTTTTGCTTACCATCCCGACGATTGCACCTATCATGGTAAATCTCAAGTTCGATTTAGTATGGTTAGGCGTGCTCTTAATTCTTCTACAATGCTTAGGTTTTATCAGCCCTCCCATTGGGCTAAACGCCTTTATTGTGCAGGGGGTAACCAAAGTCTCAGCCGAAACGGTTTTTAGAGGAAGCACCCCATTTATTATAGGGATGATCGTATGCATCATTCTGATCATCCTATTTCCACAGATTTGCCTTTTTCTTCCAGGTTTGATGAAATAATCAGGAAAGGGTGTTATAGAGTGGGTAATAAAATGTTATAGGAGGAGCACGATGGTAAAGATGGAAGTATTTAGTGGAGGGCCTTACTGCTCAGGGTGTGTCAGCCTTTTGGAGCTTGCTGAAGAATTTGCTGAGAAGTACAAAGGCAAATTGGAAGTGGTGAAATTTGTCGGTGATGAGGCTACCTCCAGATTTGAAGAATATAAGCTGGGTTGCGTTCCTGCAGTTGTCATCAATGAAAAGATTAGAATTGAGGGGATCTGCCCAAGCCATACCACTTTGGAGAGTGCTTTAAAGGAAGCTGGTTTATGGACAGAATAAAAATAGAGGCATTCGTTTCAACGCCGGTTTGTTCGAATAGTGCCCGTCTGACCGAATTGCTAAAGGAAATTCAAAAGGAATTTGGTGAAAAGGTGGAAATTATCACCTATCAAGGACAGATTGAATTATTTGATCAATATCACTTAACTGCCCTTCCTGCAGTGGTCATTGGAGAAATGGTGAAGATCATGGGCTTCTGTCCAAGTAAGGAGTCCGTAATCTCTGGCCTGAAAGAGTTAGGAATGGAGTGATTTTTTAATCCCTCTTTATTTAGGCAATCAGGTCTGGCCTTGGGATTTCGAATTCACAAGGAACCTTAGTTTGGCAGAGGCCACAGGAAGGAGGAGGATTTTGTATCCCATACTCTATTTGCCGGGCCTTAAGGGATTTAGACTCGAGATATTCCTGGCATTTATCTTTGTCATGGCCCTTTTCAGTAATGGCCCCTGCAGGACATCTTGAGATGCACTTCCCACATTTCTCGATCCGAAAAAAGAGACAATTTTCTCTATGCTCCCGGAATTTCCTTTCACTCGGGGTCAGCTTCAACTGGGTCACCACACTCCCCAATCGAACTGCAATTCCCTTGGAGGTGATGAGGCCATCATTGAGGCTGAAGGTTCCGAGACCACATGCGTAGGCAACATGACGTTCAGACCAGATCGAGGTCCAGCCAATTTTTTCATCACGAAAATATCGATAGATGGGTAAGAGTGTGGGGGCGACCGTGATATATCCTAAATCTTCTAAAAAGGTAATCAAATGTCTCTTGAGTGCATGATTACAAGCTTCTCCAAAATCTCTGGTATAGGCCCAAAGTCTGGATGGATATTTTGTCTCCTGTCGGTTGCTGATACGAATGTCTTCACTGGCAGGAAGGACCCATGAGATCACACTGATCTGTTCCATGTCGTTTCCCAGGAGGCTTTTCCCCCTTTCTTTAAGTGCCATGGCCATGACCTCTCTTGGGGTGAGATGGAAGGAGCCAATAAGGGTTTTATAATCAAAAAAGATTGGGTCAATCCCGGAGGCGAATCCTATAATGGGCTCTCCCCAATAAAGACCTTGATCTAATGGAGTTCTTCGATTGGGTCTCCCCTCTTTAATAAAATTTTTTATAATTTGCTCAAGGATGATGTTTGGGTTTTTAAGAAAAACGACCTTTTCCTCAAATGCCATCTTGATTATTCCTTCTCCATGTCAAAACCACCCTTCTCATGAACCCCGGTCTGTTTACAGCGATACTCTTCGATGGCCAATTTCAAAGCCTCTTTGGCAAGAGTGAAACAAGGAATCTTTTCTTTTGGCAATTGGGAGAGGATCTCCCGGGAGGTCTCTTCGGAAATCTTTAACGCCTCTTCAAGGGTTGCTCCTTTAATCCTCTCCGTGAGGATTGAACTGGTGGCAATCGCTGCTCCACAACCAAAAGTCTTAAATTTTGCTTCCATGATCTTGTCATGATTGACCCTGATGAATAATTGCATGATGTCTCCACAGGATGCATTTCCAACGGTACCGACCCCATCAGGCTCAGCGATCTCACCGACATTTCTTGGATTTTGAAAATGTTCCATTAAAAATTTTGGATATTTAGCCATGATTTCAACCTCACTGGGAGCGGTCCTTCTCCTCTTTATTTTCTAAGCGTTTAACCCTCTCTTCTAACTTATTATGAAGCTGTAAGAGCATTTTCATGATATCAGAAAGCGGGTCTGGAAGGTTTCCATGTTCAAAATCGAGTTCTTCCTTTTCTGGGGTTATGGATTCCACAATCCGGCCCGGGACCCCCACCACTGTTGCACCAGGTGGGACGGATTTCACTACGACGGAGCCCGAACCGATTCTTGCTCCATCACCGATAGTAATGGCCCCTAAAATAGTGGAATTGGACCCCACAATGACCCGGTTGCCAAGAGTGGGATGACGTTTTTTCTTTTCAAGGGTGGTCCCACCCAGGACCACACCTTTGTAAATCAGGCAATCGTCACCTATCTCTGTTGTTTCTCCAATCACAACCCCCATCCCATGATCAATGAAAAGCCTTTTACCAATCTTTGCCCCAGGATGGATTTCAATCCCTGTGAACCAACGGTTAAAGTGTGAGACCAGGCGGGCAGTGGTGAACCATCCCTTATTATAAAGGGCATGGGCCATCCGATGAAGCCAGATGGCATGGAGTCCTGGATAACAAAGAATGACTTCTAGGATACCCTTTGCAGCAGGATCTCTCTCAATAATCGTCCGAATATCTTCCTTCAAACGCTTCCACATTACTTATGGATAGAACTTCTTAACCCATTCATTCTAACCCAAAGCTTAAACCAATTCCAATCCCTATATCAATAAAAATGATATATCCCATTGACCAACAATTTAAGATTTTTTAAGAAATCTCCTATCAGAGGGTTGACTTTTTATAAAGGTCTTATAAAATAAGTCTTAGTCAGGGCGCTTAGTTCAGGGGGAGAACGCCTGCTTCACACGCAGGAGGTCACTGGTTCAAATCCAGTAGCGCCCACCATATTGAATAGGACTGGTGAAAAAAAGATGTCTGGACATTCAAAATGGAGTACCATCAAACGGAAAAAAGGGGCTGCCGATGCAAAAAGGGGGAAGCTCTTTACAAAGATTATCAAAGAGATCATGGTCGCTGCTCGTTTAGGGGGTGGGGATATTAATGCCAACCCAAGACTTCGAACAGCTGTGCTTGCGGCCAAAGCTGAAAATATGCCAAAGGAGAATATTGAAAGGGCCATTAAGAAAGGAACAGGAGAACTTGAAGGGGTGAACTACGAAGAGTTAATTTACGAAGGATATGGACCGGGTGGAGTAGCCATGATGTTAGAAGTGATGACGGATAATAAGAACCGGACCGTGGCCGATGTCAGGCATATCTTTTCCAAATATAATGGAAGTCTGGGTGAAACCGGCTGTGTATCATGGATGTTTGAGAAAAAAGGGCTAATCGTCATCGATAAGGCCGGAGTGGATGAGGATCGATTGATTGAGGTTGCCTTGGAGGCAGGAGCCCTCGATGTGAAAGATACTGGAAAAGAATTTGAAGTAACCACTGACCCCATGAGTTTTGAAGAGGTGAAAAAGGCCCTTGACCAAGCCAATTTTAAATATGGTTATGCTGAAATCACAATGGTCCCGAAAAGTACGGTCCGTCTCACCGGAAAAGAGGCGGAGCAAATGTTGAAGCTAATGGAGATGCTCGAGGATTCTGATGATGTCCAGAAGGTCTATGGCAATTTTGATATTGCCGATGAGGAGATGGAAAGGCTTAGTGCATAAAACTTATCGTCTCAAATAGGAAAAAGCCACCCCCTCTTAAAAGAAAGGGAAAGGGTGGCTTTTTCACATCTGGAGAACCGCTTCTATTGAAAGCAATTGGAATCGATCCAGGTTTGGCGATGACGGGCTTTGGGGTGGTGGAGACCCTCACCCGGGGAGGAAAGGCTTGCGATTGGGGAGCGATTCGAACCGAATCAAATTCCCCTATCCCTCTCCGCTTGAAAACCATTTACGATGGATTGAAGTCCATCCTTGACAAGTGGAAACCTAATCTTCTGGTTCTGGAAGACGTTTTTGTTTTAAAACAGTTTCCGAAAGCCGCCATTCGTTTAGGTGAGGTGAGGGGAGTGATCTATCTCGTAGCCCAGGAGATGGACATTCCTGTCCTCGAAGTCAAACCCACAGAGGTGAAGAGTGCCCTGACTGGCAGCGGTCGGGCTGATAAAGAACAGATGAAGAGGGCCATTTGCCAGATCCTCAGGATCGATAATCCCCTCAATTCAAGCCATGCAGGGGATGCCTTGGCCTTGGCATTAACTGGCCTTTCCCGAAATAAGGACTTTCACTGGTAGATTAAAAAGTCCCAAATCAAATGAATCCCCTATGGGCTGAGCTTAGGAAATACTCCTCTGAAGTTAAGGGGAGAGAGGAAGCTGATGATCCGCTACATTGAAGGAAAATTATTTAAAAAAGAAGAGGACCGAATCGTTGTGTTGGCCAATGGTGTGGGCTATGAGATCCTCCTTCCCGCGATTGTTCGACAAACTTTCAACCCTAAGAAAGCAGGTGAGGATGGAGAGATGGTCAAACTTTATGTCTATTACCATCAGACCGAACGGCAACCCAAACCCCTTTTAATTGGATTTAATTATGAACCTGAAAAAGAATTTTTTGAGAAATTTATCACGGTGGAAGACATAGGTCCTCCCACGGCTGTAAAAGCCCTGGTCATGCCGATCCCCCAAATTGCGAAGGCCATCGAGGAACGTGATTCAAAGACTCTTGAGAGATTGAAAGGGATTGGAAAACGGACGGCTGATAAGATCATTGCCACCCTTCATGGAAAAGTGGGGAAATTCGCCCTTATGAGAGGGGATCAAATTCCAGAAGAGATAGAAGTGGTGGACTTTAAGAAACAGGTGGAGGAGGTTCTCGTCAAAGACCTTGGCCACAAAGTAAGTGAGGCGCAGAGACTTGTGAAAGAGGCCATGCTAAGAAATCCAAACATCTCCACCCCAGAAGAATTATTTGAAGAAGTCTATCGAGGTCAGAAAGAAGCCCCCCTCTGATGACGGCGTGATTTAGAGGAAATGATGAAAAAACCTGAAGAGTTAAAAGAGGCCGTTCCAAAACAGAAAGGGGAAAAAGACCACCCTGAATTTGAAGATTTCCTTGATCTTAGACCCAGGAGGTTATCAGAATATATCGGCCAAAAGCAGGTGGTCGAAACCCTTGAAATTGCAATTCAAGCGGCTAAAAGGCGCGGAGAGCCCCTTGACCATATCCTCTTCCATGCCCCTCCTGGATTGGGAAAAACCACTCTTGCTCATATCATCGCAACAGAGATGGGGGTTCGGATTGTCACCACCTCTGGGCCTGCAATCGAAAAGGGAGGAGACTTGATTAGCATCCTCACCCATCTCGAAAGAGGTGATGTATTATTTATTGATGAAGTTCACCGTCTCCCAAAGGTTGTGGAAGAATTTCTCTACCCGGCAATGGAGGATTTCTGTATTGACTTCATATTTGATAAAGGGGCTCATGCAAGAAGCCATCGATACCGGCTGGAACGCTTTACCCTGGTAGGTGCCACTACCCGGGCAGGGCTTCTTTCAGCCCCTCTTCGCGAACGATTTGGGATATTGAGGAACCTTGATTTCTATACAGTGGAAGAGCTCTGTCAGGTGGTCAGACGCTCTGCTGCCCTCTTAGGCGTCCCCATTGATGAAGAAGGAACAGAAGAGGTGGCCAAGCGATCCAGAGGCACTCCAAGAATTTCAAACCGCCTGCTCAAAAGGGTGAGAGATTTTGCAGAGGTGAGGGGTGAGGGAAAGATCAATAAGGCCATTGCCAATGAAGCCTTACGCCTGGAAGGAGTGGATGAAATAGGTTTAACCAGCCTTGATCGGAGGTTCTTAGAAACCATCATTCGGTATTATAAAGGAGGACCCGTGGGTCTTGAGGCAATTGCTGCTACCCTTCAGGAGGAAGCTGATACCCTGGTGGATATGATTGAACCCTTTCTCCTCAAGATCGGTTTTGTAGCCAGGATGCAAAATGGGAGAAAAGCCACCGAGCTGGCCTACCAGCATTTTGGAATTCCTTATCCTGAATCAGGAAAGCAACTCTCCCTCCCTACCCCTGTTAGAAATAGAAAATCCTAAGGAGATTATCCCAAGAGTTCTTTATTGATGTCGATCTTGGCTTTGGACCGGAGCTGGTGTAGCCAGTTCTGTAAGGTTTCTTCTTGCTTTTGATAAACCAACCGCCTTTCAAGATCCTTTTTCACGGATTGGAATTTGATTTGATCTGCTGAGGCATACCCTGATAACCGCACCACAAAATATCCATCCTGGGTGTGAATGACCTTTTGGGGAATGGGATTTTTTTCTGTCAGGGTGGCAAGAATTTCAATAGACTCCCTCAGCGGACCAATTTTGGGAACCACTCCCGAGGTTCGAGTAAAGAAACCTGTCTCTTCTAAGGGATAACCTTTCCCTTTTACCACCTCCTTGAGGTCTTCCCCTTTTTGAACCCGAGAGAGAAGGTCTTCGGCCACCTGACGGGCCTTATCCTCAGCCTTCGCTTCCACAACCTTTCGTCTGACTTCTTCCTTCACTTCCTCAAGAGAAGGAATGCGTGATTCCCTCTTGCCAAGTGACTTCAGAACATAGAAATTGGGTGGAATTTCAATAACAGGAGAGATCTCCCCTACCCTTAAAGAAAAGGCGGCCGAATAGAAGTTTGGATTTTTTCCAATCTCTGGGATCTCATCTCCCTCCTTAAAAAAACCTGTTGTCTTCATGGGAATGCCTTTTTCTTTTGAATAAGCTTCTAAGTCTCTATTTCTGAAAATGGCATAGAAGGCATCCTCTGCTCGACGGGAGGCCTCTTTTTTTGCCTTTTCTCTCTTTAAGGCTTGAAAGATCTGGTCCTTCACCTCCTCAAGAGATTTCTGGATCTCTTCCTTGACCTCCTCGGCTTTTAAAATATGGAACCCATCTTGGTCCACAAGGACATCGCTGACCTCTCCTGCTTTCATTAAGAAGAGTGGAGTCTCCAACCTCTCACTTAACATTCCCTTTTGAATCCATCCCAGATCGCCTCCCTGGGAGGCATTTTCCGCCTCAGAATACTTCTTTGCCAGTGAACCAAAGTCTTTTACCTTTTTGGCTTTTTCAAGAATCTCCTCCGCCCTCTTTTTTTTCAACTCCAATTGATCAGGATTGTCCTGCAGACCAGCCTTGATCAAAATGTCTCTTGCCCTCACCTGTTTTGGAATCTTAAAGGCCTCCTGACGAAGGTCGTAGTACCGCTTCACCTCCTCTGAGGAAACCTGAACCTTTCCCTCAAAATCGGAGGGGCGAAAGAGGAGATATTGAATCTGGACAAAGGCAGGGACCCTGAACTCCTCCTGATGCTTCTGAAAAAAATCTCTGATTTCGATTTCATTGGCCTGGACTTCTTCTCTAAAAAAATGGGGGGATATTTTAATAAAGCTCAGGGCGATCCGTTCGTTTTCGAAGAGATAGGTCTCCCAAACCTCGGCCTCTGAAACTTTTCCGCTGTTCATTTTAATCAGATTGATGGCCTTCGTAATGAGAAGATTTTCACGTTGGTTCTGTTCAAAGGCTTCCGGTGTGATTCGTCTCAGATTAAGAAACCTCTCGTAGTTCCTCTTATCAAATTGCCCATTCACTTGAAAGGTGGGGATCGATTCAATCACTCCCCTCAATTCCTCATCAGAGACCGAAAGGCCTAATCTCCTCGTTTCCTGAAGAATGAGGATCTTAGCGATGAGGTCATCTAAGACCTTCTCTTTTAGATGCAGTTCCTCAACCATCTTTTCAGAAAAGGAAGAGCCAAAGGCGTCCCGATACTGTTTGACTACATTTTGAAAGACATCATTATACTCTCTCCATTCAAGGGTAACCCCATTAACTTTGGCGACATAGGTCACCTTCTTCTCCCGAAAGAAGGAATACCCTCCCCAAGAGATGAAAGTGACTGCCACTAAGATCAAAATAGCCTTGAGCATCCACGAGCTTGCGTGTTCCCTTAATATTCTTAACATCAGCTTTTCTCCTCCAAATGCCAATATTAATCAATCCCTTTTAAAAACACAAGAGGGGATGGTCTCCAAAACATTTCTCTTGATTCTTTATGATTTTTAAGTGAAAAAGGATAACGATAGGATCAATAAGAATTTCTCCCTATAATAAAGATTGATTCAGGTTAACATTTTTAAAATGGATACAGGAGATCGAATTTGTGTAACAGGTCTTGGAATCATTTCTTCCATTGGAATTGGAAAGGAAGAATTTTTATCTTCCTTAAAGGAAGGACGATCTGGGATTGAGGAGATTAGAGAATTTAATACCTCGTTCTCCCCTTCAAAAATGGGAGGGATGGTTCGATCCTTCAATCCAAGGGATTTCATGGCTCCCTCTAAAATCAGGCGCTTAGATCGAGCCAGTCAGTTTGCCATTGCTGCTTCAAAATTGGCATTAGACGATGCAGGGTTTTCCATTACCAATGAGAATAGCTCGAGGGTTGGAATTGTTCTGGGTTCAGGCTTCTGTGGCCTCTCAAGTTCAGAAGAATTCCACCGGGGACAAGTATTGAAAGGATTTTTAGACTTAAACCCCATGCTCTTCCCCAACACGGTTCCCAATGCCCCTGCAAGTTATGTCTCCATTGAACTGGGAATCCAGGGGGTGAATTCTACCTTAGTACAATCCTTCTGTTCTGCAGAAGCAGCCGTTCTCTTTGCTTGTGATCAATTAAGAAAAGAAAGGGCTGATCTCATTCTGACCGGTGGGGTAGATGAACTAAGTGAGTTTCTTTTCAGAGGATTCTCAGACCTCCACCTCTTAGCTAAGGACCAAGGATATGGAGAAAGGTCCTGTCCTTATGATAAAATGAGAAATGGAATCGTATTGGGAGAAGGGGCTGGACTATTGATCATTGAAAATGAGACCCATGCCCGATCAAGAAGAGCCAGGATCTATGGTTACCTCTTGGGGGAGGGTTTAGTTGGGAAATCATCAAAAGGGAATGGAATAGAGGATTTAAATCGTTCTATCCAATTGTCCCTTAAAGGGAGAGAGGGGATTTCAATTGATTACATCAGTGGAGCTGGAAATTCCTCTAAGCGATTAGATGCCTTTGAGGCCAGGGGAATAAAAGAATGCTTTCCCATCCTTTATTCCCAGATCCCTGTCAGCTCAATCAAATCAATGATCGGGGAGGCCATCGCCTTTGGGGGAATAAGAATGGTTGCGGAGGCCCTTTCCCTGGAAAATGGGTTTATCCCCCCGACGATCAATTATTTGAATCCAGATCCAATCTGTGATCTCCCTTATGTCGTCCATCAAAGGAGGGACAGAAAAATTCGGAATGTTTTACATCTCGGGATTTCACCCGAAAATTGTTTCGCTTCAATTCTTATGGGTGTAGAATGGAATGGATAACCAATCATTGGGAGATCATTCTCCTCTTCACACTTATCCATTTTACGTTAGGACGATCCTTTTCTGTGCTATTTGCCATCTTCAACCAAATGCCAATCCTCTTTTATCTCCCTATTGCCTTAGTTTATGATTATGTTCAAATCCCTGTCTACGGGATAATCTTAGAGCATTCCAGTAAGAACTTTTTTCCAGTTCGATGGTTGAAGAAAAAGACCGATCATCTCTTGGTCCACTTAGAGGAAAAACCCATTTTAAGAAAGTTGATGTCGCTGGGAGATGTGGGATTAATTCTACTTTCTGCCTTACCGATTAGAGGCTTTGGGATTCTTTCGGGGAGCATGGTGAGCTTCTTTCTTAAAAAAGGAAGGGCAGAAGGAACCTTTCTTCTAATGACAGGGTCTTTAATCGGTATTCTCATCGTGACAGGAATTGCCAAGGGAGTCTTTAAAATCTTTACTTTTTTTTAAAAGAATAGGATAGGAAAGGATGATTGAGCTAAATGAAATCTTGCAGAAGATGCCCCATTCCTTTCCTTTTCGTTTGATCGATCGGATCCTTGAAATTGAGCCAGGGAAAAGGGGTGTTGCGCTTAAGAATGTGAGCGTGGATGAACCTTATTTCCAGGGGCATTTTCCAAAGGAACCTGTTATGCCATCCATCTTCATTCTGGAGGCAATGGCCCAGACAGGAGGCCTTACCCTTCATTCCTCCTTTGAAAAGGGAGAAGAAGGGATTCCATTCTTAGCCAAGGTAGAAGGATTTCGATTAAAAAAAAGGGTCATCCCAGGAGACCAAATCATCATGGAGGCTGAGGTGTTAAATATTTTTTCAAACTTAGCTAAAGTGAAGGTTTCGGCAAAGGTTGAAGGAGAATCGATAGCCGAAGGGATATTCGTTCTGGCAAAAGGGGCAGGGTTAGAGGCCTGAGTTTAAATATGAAGAATCGAATTGCGGAACCGGGTATCATTGACGATCGAGAGTTAGCCCAATATTATAGCCTCATGGCCAAGAGGTACATGCGGATTCCCTGTCAGAGGGTGCTCAGCCGAATTAAAGCCAAAGGCATTTATCGAGGGATTTGTCTTGATGTTGGAACAGGTCCAGGAATCTTTCCAATCTTCTTGTCAAAGGCACTTCCTGAACTTCAATTTAAAGCCATTGATCTCTCTCCGGTGATGGTAGAAATTGCTCGGGAAAATGCCATGGAAGCAGGTCTAAGGAATAGGATCGATTTTCAAGTGGGTTCAGCCTACTCCCTCCCTGTGGAAGATCACTCTATTGATCTCGTCCTTTGTATCAATACCCTCCATCACTTAGATCAGCCCATAGATTTTTTTAACGAGGTGGCCCGATCGTTGAAGGAAAAGGGCGGCTTTGTGATGGTAGATTTTCACCGGGATTCTTCTATCCTTCTTATCACCTTTCTTGACTTACTCTGGAGAGCCTTTTTTAGAAAGCATCCGAAAGCAAAGAATGGTCTCTTAGAATCCATTCGATCTTCCTACACGATCAAGGAATGTGAAAACTTCTTATTCCATTCAACACTAAATCACTGGAAACTATATCCCCGAACCATAGAGATGTGGATTGAATCTGAGGATTAAGGGGGGAGGGGTTGAAGAGAGAAAGGGAATTTGAAATAGAGGAAATTCATTGTCCATACTGTAGAGGCTCAGGAAAGAAAGTCCTTCACCGAGAAGACCCCTACCAAATGGTTCAATGTCCTTCATGCCAATTTATTTACCTTAATCCTCGTCCCACCCTTGAATCCCTTCATCAATTCTATCAAGAGTATCTTCCAGATGAAGAGGCATCGATTGAATCCTGGAGAAGAATGATGAGACCTGTTTTTAAAAGGGCAAAGGGGTTGATCCAAAGGTTGAGGAGTGAGGGACGTCTCCTTGATGTAGGATGTGGTTTTGGTTTTTTTCTTGCTGAGATGAAGAACTGTGGTTGGGAGGTCCTGGGAATTGAAATCGCTCACCAAGCAATCCGTTATGCGAGAGAGGTGTTAAAATTGAATATCCTTTCACAGCCCTTGGAGAGGGCAGGTTTTCCTGATCAATATTTTCATGTCATAACAGGATTCTATGTGATTGAGCATCTACCAGATCCCATGAATTTTTTAAAAGAGTGTTTTAGAATTCTTAAACCCGGAGGGTTTATCCTGTTACGATATCCTCATACCACACCGATTAAAAATCTTCTCCAGGTTTTGGGAATTCAGAATCGACTGTATGATCTCCCAGCCCACCTTAATGATTTTTCACCCCAGATGATTCAACGATGTTTAAAGAGGGTTGGGTTTATCAAATTCAAACATTTAATCGGGGGCTTTACCCTTCCGGGGGATTTAGGGAAACGAACGGCTTCTATTCTTTTTGGAAATTTTTCAGAAATCCTTTTTTATCTCAGTTTTAATAAAATTCTTTTCCCAGGAGTCAGCAAGACCGTCATCGCTTATAAAGGAGAGTTATGAAGATTTGGTCTTTTATCGTAATGCTCTTCTTCCTCTTAATCTTCCTGGTCCATTCAGCCCTTCCAATGGACAAAGAAGAATGGTTAAAAAATCTTAGAGAGATCCAAGAGAAGACCGAAGATTTTTCTGCCGATCTTTTTCAAGAAAAGAAACTCTCCTTGTTTAAGGAAAAAATTGTTTCAAAGGGTAGAATTCGATTTAAAAAACCGGACAAAATCTTCATCGAATTCTTCCACCCTGAATCGATTCAAATTGCATCTAATGGAAAGACCCTCCTTCTCTATTATCAAGAAGAGAAGAGAGCAGAATATTTCTCTCTCCAATCCAATCCAATGGGTGAGAGGGTTTTCTTTTTTTCCAAAGACCCCTTCCAAGAAAAGGTGGTAGATTGGAAAATAATGGAAGACCATAAATTCTTTTGGGCCATAGAGATCATCCCAAAGGGAAGGGAATCTCCATTTGCAAAGACCCGGCTTCGCATCTCAAAGAAGGATTGGACGGTTATTGGAATGGAGATGATTGAAAAGAATGGAGATACCACTGTAATCCATTACTCAAACATAAAAGTAAATCAGGGCCTTAAAGACTCTGATTTTGAGGTTCACCTTCCAAAGGATGTGAAGGTTATAAAGATCAGATGAAAAAGAGAGTCGTCATCACAGGGTTAGGGGTCGTAAGTTCGGTTGGAAATACTCTCACAGAATTCTGGAATTCCCTCGTGCAAGGAAGAGATGGAACAAAAGGGATCACGGTCTTTGACCCATCCGCTTACCGGATAAGGATTGCTGCAGAGGTTTCGAATTTAGACTTCGAGGCCCACTTCTCTAAAAAAGAGCGACGCCGTCTCTCACGGTCCGATCAGTTTTGATTGATCGCTTTCAGGGAGGCCTGGGAAGCCTCATCCCTAAATAAGGGGGGACATCATAAGGAGAGATTGGGGGTGGCCCTCGGAGCAGGTTCTGGAGGGATTCTTTCGGTTGAAAAATATTTTAGAGATTATTATCAGGGATCAAAAAGACCCTCTCCTTCACTTCTTGTCTCCTATTCCCTTGCCACAACAACCGACCACATTGCCATT
>JBBIRT010000019.1:0-31356 GCA_037441725.1 Deltaproteobacteria bacterium
CATAAATTAAACGCCTGCATTCAAAAGTTTTGGAATTACACCTCTCCATTCATTCCTGGAAGTTTTTCAGAGCCCTCAATAAAAACCATTGACAAAGTCGGCTGTAAAAGCTATATATTAATTAGCCACGAAGGCAAAGCCTCTTTGAAAGGGCAGCCATCAGTGGCTTTTTTATATTGGTCCAGATTATATGGAAAAGAAGAAGTGGTCGATCGCTATTATTGACGGTCAGGGAGGAGGGATAGGAAGCACGATCATCAAGCGTCTCCGTGAGATGCTGGGGGAAGAGGTGGAGATCATTGGCCTGGGAACCAATGCCATGGCCACAGGAGCCATGTTAAAGGTCGGAGCTAATAAAGGAGCTTCAGGAGAAAATGCCATTATTCAGACTACAAAGAGTGTGGATATCATCGTTGGAACAACTGGAATCGTGTTGGCCAACTCAATGATGGGGGAGCTGACTCCTAAGATGGCAGAAGCCATTGCCTCCTCAAGGGCATTAAAATTCTTACTTCCCTTGAGGATACCCGAGGTGGAAATCATCGGAGCTCCCAAAGAGCCCTTCCCTCATTTGGTGGATCAACTGGCTAAAAGGATCCAGGAAATAATAAATACTTAGCGCCTATTTCTCATCTTTTTGGGGAGAGATTCAAGAGAGGAAATGAGGAGGAAACCATGTGTGAAGCCAATGCCTATTTAATCAAAGAGGGAAAGGAAGAATTATTCTTAGAGGATATTTCCATCCTTCGACCTGAGAGAGATGAACTCTACCTTCAAAACATTTTTGGAGAACAGAAGAGAATCAAAGCCAGAATTAAAGAGATGAACCTTTTAGATCACCGAATCGTATTAGAAGAAACATAATTCTCTTCCCCTTCCACTTCCCTATCCCTTAATCTTGTGGTATCATTCTATGGATGAAAAAAAAGGAACCCAACCAATTTTTTAATGTTATCTTGAATAGCATTGCCGATGGTGTGTTTACTACAGACCGGGAAGGCAGGGTCTCATTTTTTAATAAAGCAGCGCAAGAGATTACGGGTTTTACCAGCAAGGAAGCCATTGGCCGTTATTGTTTTGATATCTTTAGAGCGGACATCTGCCAATCTCGTTGTGCTTTAAAAGAAACCATCCGAACGAAGAAAGAGATCATCAACCTTCCCGTCACCATTCTGAACAAAGAGGGAAAAAGGGTCCCCATTAGTATCAGTACGGCTGTTTTAAAGGATGAGAAAGGCCAGATCATTGGAGGGGTCGAAACCTTTAGAGATCTATCAACTATCGAAGAGCTCAAGAAGGAACTTTATCAAAAGTATACCCTTGGTGATATCATCAGTAAGAATCACCTTATCCATGAAATATTCGATATCCTCCCGAATATTGCGGAAAGTGACAGCACGGTTCTGATTCAAGGGGCCAGCGGTACTGGAAAAGAACTTTTTGCAAAAGCCATCCATGATCTGAGTAGGAGAAAAGAGAAACCTTTTATCAAAGTGAATTGCGGAGCCCTTCCAGATACTCTGCTGGAATCTGAACTCTTTGGATACGTCAAGGGAGCCTTTACCGATGCAAAGAAGGATAAACCAGGGAGGTTTGCCCTGGCCAATGGGGGAACAATCTTCCTTGATGAGGTAGGGGATATGTCCCCTTCCCTTCAGGTAAAACTTTTACGTGTCCTTCAGGAAAAAGAGTACGAACCCTTAGGATCGACAAGCCCCAGGAAGACGGATGTCCGCATCATTGCGGCCAGCAACAGAGACCTTTCAAAGTTAGTGAGCGAAGGCAAATTCAGGGATGATCTCTTTTATCGGCTCAATGTGGTTAAGATTGAGCTTCCTTCCCTTTCACAAAGAAGCGAAGATATCCCTTTGCTCATTGATCATTTCATCCAAAAGTTCAATGCGAAAATGAGAAAACAGATCACTGGAATCACTGATCCAGCTCTTCGGGTTCTTCTTAATTATGACTACCCAGGCAATGTCCGGGAGCTCGAAAATATCATTGAACATGCCTTTGTCCTATGTAAAAAGGAGCGCATTGATTTGGATTGTCTACCCAAAGAACTGTCAAAAGCCACAACCGAAATGGAAACCTCCCTCTCACAAAAAGAAGAAGGTCCCTTCGGAAGAGCCGAGGCGGAAGTGATTGAAGGGGTTCTTAAAAAATACCAGGGAAACAGAGTAAAGGCGGCAAAAGAATTGGGAATTGATCGAACCACCCTGTGGAGAAAGATGAAGAAATATGGTCTTCACTAACTCCTCATATTCATTAATAACATCTTTGAGAGTATTGCCCGGTGTTATTCACTCCTCCCATTGGTACTCAAGTGTTATTTTTAATAAAGACTCTTCCAGAAAGGATCCAATCCTATGGTAAGGCCAAGAATAGTAGAAACAGATTCAGGCATTCAAGGAGAATTCACTGTAGCGATCTATGATGAAATGCAAAGACGACTAAAAGATAAAGGATGGATTGAAACGAAAGATATCATCAAAAGTGGGATCACCAAAGGTTGCGCTCTTGAAATTGGCTCTGGCCCCGGGTACCTGGGCCTTGAGTGGTTGAAACAAACAAAAGGAACAACTCTCAAGGGGCTGGATATTAGTCAAGATATGTTATCCATTGCTGAACGTAATGCAAAAGAGTATGGTTTTTCAAAGAGGGTTGAATACATCCATGGCAAGGGAGACAGGATTCCTTTTAAAGATGGGTCGTTTGACGCTGTCTTTACAAATGGCTCCCTTCATGAATGGAGTCATCCAGAGGAAACATTTAATGAGATTGGAAGAGTATTGAAAAAGGGGGGCAAATTTTTTATATCAGATTTACGGCGTGATATGTCCTTTCTGGTAAAATGGTTTTTATGGATCAATACAAAGCCAAAAGAAATTCGGCCAGGTCTCATCACTTCGATCAATGCATCCTATACTCCAAATGAGTTGAGACGACTGATTAAGAAAACGAAACTCTCAGATGGTTATGTTACTGCAAATCCGGTTGGGTTAAAACTTACAGGAATAAAATAGAAGGTGAGGTGATTCCTAACGGCATTCCAATGAATCGAAAGCAAAACAGATCTTGATGAACCTCAACCTTCTTTAACTTTTCCCTAAATTGAGCGATAACTTTGCAGTCGAGTCTTACCGACCTATTTCACAAGGAAGGCAGAGAGTCCTTAAATCCTTTTAGAATGCGATACGTTGAAGATCTGGGCCATGAACCTTAGACCTTCACTAAACAGGTGATGATTGAACTGACCCCATGGTTGATTCAATCGATCAAAGGTGATCGCTCTAAAAGGCTTTTCGGCCTCTCTGTCTTCCTTGCGAAGGGTAATAAAATCACTCAATTTAGGTTTTCAATATCTCCATCAATATATCCTTGCTAAAATTCTTCAAAAATACAAACCATAAATTATAAGAATTCTTTTTATCTTGACGGACTATTCCCTTTCTTTTATATTGATTTGGCCCATGATAAGCTCTTATAAAATCAAATGGGTTTCCCTTACTTCTTTTCTTAAAAGGGAAATTACCCCTCTATCCAATCGGAAAAGGGATGATGGGTATGGCTACGACAAAAAATAGAAAAAGTTCGGAGAGATCATATGTCGCAAAACCGTACTGGTTTAAACCTTAAGGTGCTCATTATCTACTGGTCTGCCACTGGGAATACGGAGAAAGTAGCGTCTGCCATCCAAGAGGCTTTTGTTCGTGAGGGGCTTAATCCGATTATCAAGAAGGTGGGAGATGCATCTGAAGAAGATCTGTACAATTATGATTTGGTATTTTTTGGAACACCCTCCCATATGTGGCAGCCACCAGTGCCGGTGCAGAAATATATCAAAGATAGAATGGAGTATTACCGAAAGCATGGGAGTATTAAATTATGCGCTCCAAAGGTACCTGGAAAGAGGGCCATCGTTTTTGTCACATATTCCGGTCCTCATACAGGAATTGACGAGGCTATCCCTGTGGGAAAATATTGCAATCAATTTTTCGAACACCTTGGATTTGAACTGGTTGGGGAATGGTATGTGGTTGGAGAGTTTCATGGATCTGAAGAAAATAGCACAAAGGGAAGACTGGGGGATATCAGGGGACGCCCCAACCAGCAAGATTTAGATGAAGTGAAGAACAGAGTCTCAACCTTGATCAAATCTATCTTCTCAAAATAATAGGCTAAAAAAGGCTGAGGGAATTGATCGAGTAGGGAAAAGGAGGCCAGGAAATGATTGAAACGGTAAAAAGCAAGGTGGTCAATGAGCTGGAAAAGATCGTGGGCAGAGAATTCGTTTCCACCAACCGGGCCGACCTCTATATTTACTCCTATGATTTAACATTTGCTGAATCAAAATGGCCAGACATTGTCGTTTTGCCAGGGTCCCTTGAGGAGCTAAAAGAAATTATTGTCTTAGCGAATAGGGAGAAGGTCGCTGTGGTTCCATATGTTGCTGGCGGTAACGTAGCCGGACTGACCATTCCTCTCCAAGGCGGGATTATACTTGACCTGAAACGAATGAATCGTATTATCGAAGTCAATGAAATAGACATGTACGCTGTCGTTGAACCAGGAGTGACCTTTGGACAGATGAAGGCTTATTTAGAAAAGTATCACCCCACTTTGAGATATACCTATGCCTTTTCACCACCCTCCACAGGTGTCATGACCAATGCCCTCGTTCAGGGGCTGGACAATCTTTCGTTCAGGTACGGAGCTGCCTCTCACTGGGTCAGCGGGCTGGAGATCCTGCTACCGAGCGGAGAGCTGGTTAAAATTGGCTCTTGTGCTGTTTCCAAAACATGGCAGGCAATTGTTCCCTTCCCAGAACTCAGTGGCCTTTTCTTGGGATGGCAGGGTACCACAGGTTTGGTCACTAAAATGGCAGTAAACCTCTGGCCAAAGACTGAGTATAATATCGCAATTAACTTTTTACCGATGGACCTGGAAGGTGCCTACGAGATATTCCGGTCAATCATACGCACCCGCATTCCTGACGACCTGATTGGAACATCCTATACCCTCATCAAGGTGGGAGAGTTAGCTTACTCCCACCAGAAGATGCCATTATATCCCCCAACCCAAAGGCTACCTGACGAGCCAGAGTTTATCATCACTGCAGAGATAACTGGAAATACAGAAAAAGAGCTAAAGGCCAAGGTTGAGGCAATGAATGAAGCAGTCAGGGTAAGGTGTACTGGCCTTAAGTACATTGGACCTGAAACTATGGCCAGCACAACAGCCGCCTTCCCAATGCAGGCGCTGGGAGTGCTCAGCTCTGGGGGTGGCCTGATGTGGGTTGGCACTTATGGCCCGATGAGCCGTTGGCTTGAAACCGTAAAACAAGGCTGTGAGCTCCAGGATAAGTATGAGATCACTCGCACTTGCTACACCCGAATCATGAATGAAGGGCATTTTGCTGGCCTACGCTGGATGCTTCCCTACGACAAAGGAGACCCGGATCTTGTAGACCGAATAAAGAGACTCTGTGCTGAGCAGCTTGAACTCGTTCTGGAGACCGGCTACATCCCTTATAAAACCCCGGTTTGGGCAGTGAGGAGACTTGAACACCTGGCCAGCCCAAGTTGGCTGAAGCTACACCGCCAGGTCAAGAAAATGCTTGATCCAAATAATATCATGAACCCTGGCCGATGGGGATCCCCTGAATAGTCTGGAGGGAATAATGGCCTTTGACGAATTGAAAGAATGGCTTTACGGATGTACACATTGTGGGACCTGTAAGGATGTCCTCAACATATTCACTCCTGCCTGCCCTGCAGGGGAGAGGTATCAACTTGAATCATACTTTGCATCCGGAAAGATGCTAATTGCCCGAGGCATTGTTAATGGAATTTTGGAGCTGGATGATGAGGAAATCCTCGACAGGCTATACGCCTGCACGGGATGCCTTTGCTGTGAACAACAGTGTGGTATTTATCACCACCAGCATATCTTTGAGATCATCCGAACACTTCGAACCGAGGCGGTGACTCAAGGAGCTCTCAATCCTGCATACATGGTGATGATTGAAAACCTTAAGAGGGATGATAATGTCTTCGGAAAGCCAAAGGCTGAACGTGGAGATTGGGCTAAAGATCTAAAAATTCCAAAAGCTACTCAAAAGAAGGTGGATATTGTCTACCACGTAGGCTGCCTCCTCTCTTTCGATACCGAACTTTGGGACGTGCTCCAGAGCGCCACTGCCCTTTTGAAGGCTTCCAATGTTGAGGTCGGCATCATGGGAGCAGCGGAATCCTGCTGTGGTGGTCGAGCCTATGAGATCGGATATAAAGGGGAGTTCACCAAATATGCAGAGCATTTCATTGAGACCTTCAACTCGCTGGGGGTCAGCCGAGTGGTCACCTCATGCTCAGACGGCTACAGTACTTTCAAAAACCTTTATCCAAAAGTTGGCATTGAGATGAACTTCAAGGCAATGCACTTGGTGGAGTACCTGGATGAATTGATGCAAAATGGGAAGCTTAAATTTACAAAAACAGTACCCCTTAAGGTAACCTACCATGACCCTTGCCACCTGGGAAGGCACATGGGTGAAAATGGTGTCTATGACATCCCTCGCCGCATCCTTTCTTCGCTACCAGGAATTGAGCTGCTGGAAATGGAACGTAATCGTGAAAACGCATGGTGTTGCGGGGCCGGGGCAGGTGTTATCCAAGCCAAACCTGACTTGGCCCTCTGGACGGCCAATGAAAGATTGAAGGAAGCAAAGGCTACGGGAGCAGATGCATTGGTCACGGCATGCCCTTGGTGTGAAAGGAATTTCAAGGACGCCATAAGAGAGTACGGTGAAAACATCCAAATTTACGACATCGTTGAGCTTGCCCAAAAGGCACTATAGGGAGGCTGATCGAGTAATCCCTGCAAGTTACCGGCCCCCATTTCTTGAATTTACTTCCTGCCTACTCCTATGAGCCAATGTCTTACGGGATAAATGTTCACATTCTTTAGCCCCGCCTGGGTAAAAAGGGTTTCTAATTCATGGACGCTAAATGGCCCATGCGCACCCCCAGGATGAGATCTACATATTAGCCTGCTGATTCTGGTAGTCCTAAAATCGGAAATAATGACCCACCCATTTGGTTTTAAGACTCTGAGCATTTCAGCCAAAACTGCCTCTGGACTTGAGAGTTCGTGAAACACACTGTTGGACATAACCAAATCTACAGATTCATTCTCAAGCCCCGAAGCAGACGCTTCCCCATGGCGTATCTGAATTCTCTCTTTTAGACCCTCTCTTTCAGCCTTCTGTCTAAGATGTAGGAGCATTTCCTCTGACAGATCAAGACAAATCACCCTTCCGCTTCTTAGTTTCCTTGCTATCGCCAAGCTGAATCTACCTGTGCCAGCCCCGATGTTTAAAACAACCTCACTCCCTCGGATCAGGTGAGAAAATTCATCCAGAACAGCGGATCGGCAATCTCCCAAAAACAACACCTCAGGGAGCCTCGCCAAAGGGTTATCAAGATGCCAGGCAAAAATCCTTCCTTTAATTCCTGTCCATTGACTGGTTTTTTGTTTTTGTATCATATGTTTATCGCCTGCAATTTAAAACACCTGATCATGAACTCAAACCCCATTTTAATATAGCATATTTTTAACTCTTATGTGTTTAAGGATGTTTACTCTTCCAATTTATAGCGGTTTTTTAAACAATTCTATCGAATCTTTATCTGATTAAAATAGTTTCATTATTGCAACAGTTGCATTATAAGATTTCATAATTACAACATTTGAATCTCTTGTAATTTCTCTCTTTTATAATTAACTTCGATATATCTATTTGATATTTTAATTCTTTATTATTGACCTCTCTCTTGGCACTTATTTTGCTTCATAAACTATATGAATATGAAGATTGCAATTCCTCTTTTTGGAAATAGAATTTCTCCACGATTTGATTATTCTCCTGAGTTATGGATCATCACCGTGGAGAATTTTGAAGTGATTCAACAGGAAAAACTTCCAGTCGCAAATCTCAATCTTCCTCAGCGTCTGTCTCAATTAACTTCCATGGGAGTGAATCATCTGATTTGCGGTGGAATTGATGGTTACTGTTTAAATCATTTAGGAAGGAATGGAATTGATGTCTTAAATAATGTTGTGGGAGAGGCTGAAGTGGCTTTCCAACTATTCTTAGAGGGAAAACTTTATTCAGGAATCTGTTGTGAAAGAAAAAGAAGAAGAAGGGGGTTTTGCCCTTGGAAAACAGATTTTCAAAAAAGGAGGACGATGAATGGCCAAAGAAAAATGTGAGAAGGATATTGTCTGTGACACCTGTGAACAATCCAGTTCATGCAGTCAGCAAGAAAAAGAGGCCCATGCTCAGGAGAGGTTAGCCTCAAAACTCTCCCATATTAAACATCGAATCATGGTGATGAGTGGAAAAGGAGGGGTAGGAAAAAGCACCGTTTCCACCAATCTGGCAGTCACCTTATCCCTTGATGGATTAAACGTGGGATTATTGGACGCAGATATCCATGGTCCTAACATTCCCAAAATGCTTGGAATTGAATTGAGGCAAGTGGAAGGAACTGGGAAAGGGATGGTCCCTGTGGAGGTCTTTCCGAATTTAAAGGCTATTTCTATGGCCTTTTTTATCGGGGATCGAGATAACCCGATTGTTTGGAGAGGCCCTTTAAAGCACAGCGCCATCAACCAATTTTTAGGAGAGGTCGAGTGGGGAAATCTTGATTTCCTGATTATAGATCTTCCTCCAGGAACAGGAGATGAACCCTTAAGCGTTGCTCACCTCATCAAAAATGTGGATGGGGCAATCGTTGTGACCACTCCTCAGGATGTGGCCCTCCTTGATTCTCGAAAAGCAGTTACCTTTAGCCGGATCATCAATATCCCTGTGATTGGAATTGTTGAGAATATGAGTGGATTAATTTGTCCTCACTGCCATAAGGAGATTCCCCTTTTCAAAAAAGGTGGAGGAGAAAAGGCCGCACAAGATTTAAAAGTCCCTTTCTTAGGGAGAATCCCTATTGATCCCGAGATGGTCACAGATTGTGATCGGGGCATGCCTTTCGTCATGGCCCATCCAGAATCTGAGGCAACAAAAGCATTCAAAGAAATTGCTCATCGGTGTAAGGAGTTTGTAAGATTTAAAGAGATAGAGAAGCAGATCGAAATGGAAAAATTTCCTTACCATTTCAAGGAGAAGGAGGTGAAGAGATGAAACGAATTGCATTGGCTTGTGATTCTGGTTTTGGTCTTGAAAGTTCGATCAGTGCCCATTTTGGCCGATGTCCTTTCTATGTTCTCGTCGATGTGGATGAAAATCGAATTTTAGGATTTCAGGTCGTTGACAATCCTTATTATCCTAACCATCAACCTGGAGTCATCCCTCAATTTATCCACTCTCAAAAGGCAGATGTGATGATTGCAGGGGGAATGGGTCCGAGGGCGATCGACTTTTTCAATCAATTTGGGATTGACGTCGCCACGGGTGTCCAGGGAAAGGTGAGGGATATTGTGGAAGCCTACCTTAAAGGTGAAATCCATGGGATCGTCGCCTGTGAACATCAGAGCCATGACCATGAATGTGGGAAGGAGGAAAGATGAAGATTGCTATCAGTTCAACAGGGAAAGATCTTCATTCACAGATCGATCCAAGATTTGGGAGATGTCAATACTTTGTTTTTATTGACCCAGAGACAATGGAATTCGAAGCCTTTGACAACGCAGGGTTAATGGCTTCTGGAGGAGCCGGAGTTCAGGCTGCCCAACAGATTGCACAGAAGGGGGCAAATATTTTGATCACAGGCAATCTCGGGCCAAATGCAGCATCGGCTCTATCCGCATCAGGGATAAAAGTCTATCTGGTTTCTGGTGGAACAATAAGAGAAACAATCGAAGCCTATAAATCTGGCAACCTTCAAGAAGCCAGTGGTGCAACTGTTCCTTCCCATTTTGGTATGGGAAGGGGAATGCGTTGACGCCCTGCAACGTAATAGGTTTAAGCCAAGAAAGGAGGGATCAAGATGCCATATGGAATGGGACCTGCAGGATGGGGGTATCGGCCTTATGGGTACGGTAGAGGTTGGTGTTGGCATCCATGGTGGTATGGAAGAGCTGTTCCACCATGGGGGGCTCCAACTAAAGAAGAAGAGATTCGATTTCTCGAAGAAGAAGAGAAATTTCTCCGAGAAGAATTGAGTCAGATTGAAAAGAGGCTTGAAGAATTAAGAAAGTGAGAGGAGGTGTTTGTTATGCCAGGATTTGATGGAACCGGACCAATGGGAATGGGTCCCATGACCGGTGGTGGAAGAGGTTTCTGTGCCTTCCCATACAGACCTTATAGGCCTTATGGGTATGGATTTCAAACCCCCTATTCTCCACCGATGGGTATGTACCCATTCTATGGAATGCCTTTCTATGGCCCAGTGTTTGGCGCAGGCCGTGGTGGCCTCCCTTGGGGTGGAGGTCGTGGTAGAGTCTATGGAGGTGGACGAGGATTCCGTCGCTGGTGAAAATACCATGATCATTTCAATAGCCAGTGGTAAGGGAGGGACTGGAAAGACTACTGTGGCCGTTAACTTAGTCCTTTCCCTCCCCAAAGGGGATGCTCAACTCATCGATTGTGATGTGGAGGAGCCAAATTCCCACCTTTTTTTAAATCCAGCCCTCCATCGAGTGACATCTGTGGGAATTCCAGTTCCTCGAATTGATGAATCCAAATGTACCTATTGCGGTAAATGTGCCCAAGTTTGTGAATACCATGCGATTGCTGTTATTTTGAAAAATGTTCTAATTTTTGATGAGCTCTGTCACGGATGTGGAGCCTGCTCCTATCTCTGCCCGGAAAAAGCTATTTTTGAGGTGGATAGGGAGATTGGAATCGTCCAGGAAGGAAGTTCAAACGGAATTCCTTTTGTAAACGGAGTGTTGAATGTTGGAGAACCCATGGCCTCACCCCTGATCCGTAAGGTGAAGGAGAGGATTCAAAGGGATAAAATCGTTATTCTCGATGCCCCTCCTGGAACCGCTTGCCCTGTCATTGAAACCGTGAAAGGAAGCGATTTTTGTTTGCTGGTCACAGAACCCACAACCTTTGGATTGAATGATCTGGAGCTGGCTGTGGGTATGCTGGAGAAGCTGGGAATTCCAAAAGGTGTAGTAGTGAATAAGTCCGATGTTGGGGATCGAGAAATCTGGGATTATTGTCAATCTAAAAATATTCCTGTTCTTTTGGAAATCCCCATGGATCGAAGAATTGCTGAGTCCTATTCTCGGGGTATTCCAATAGTAATTGAACATCCTTCTTATTTATATACATTTAAAACTCTATTCGAAAAGGTGGAGGAGCTCTATGAGTCAGATCGAAGATTGGGATCCCATCCAAGATGAGGTTGGCTATCTTATTTATAATGAGACATTGATCGACCATTTCATGCATCCTCGGAACGTTGGCGAAATTGAGAATCCTGATGCCGTGGCGGTGGTCGGGGATCCCTCATGTGGGGATTTTATCAGGGTGTATCTCAAGGTTGAGGATGGAAAGATCTCTGCCTTTAAATTTCTAACCCAGGGCTGTCCTGGAGCCATTTCTACCTCAAGCATTGCCACAGAACTGGCCATCGGAAAGACGCTTGAAGAGGCGCTCAAACTCACAGACAACGATGTGATAGAAGCGGCTGGGGGCATTCCGGCCAGAAAAGCCCATTGTTCTCTTCTGGCAATCAGGGGATTGCATGAGGCAATCCAGAATTACCATAGAAAAAAGAACCCATAATCTCTTTTCCTCTCCCCTTAATTGAAAGAGAGAAAGGGTGGGGTGAGGCGCTATCAGAAGAATAGCTTAAGAAATTGGTTCAACCATTTAAGTGAAGAGATCATGGAACAAGAGAGGCACAATATCAAGCAATTGGCCATCGTCAGTGGGAAAGGGGGAACTGGAAAGACCACCCTTGCAGCAGCCTTTGCCGCTGTCGCTAAAAATAAAGTGATGGTCGATTGTGATGTGGATGCAGCGGATCTTCACCTCCTGCTTAAACCAAATGTTTTAGCCCTGGAAAAATATTTTGGGGGAAGATCTCCACAGGTTGATTTAGAGAAATGCACTCAATGTGGTCTTTGTACGCAGGTTTGTCGATTTGACGCAATCGATAAGGGCCTAATCGATCTTATTTCGTGTGAAGGGTGTGGCTTTTGCCATCACATCTGTCCTGAAGGAGCCATTGTAATGAAAGAGGCCTTCTCCGGAGATTGGTTTGTCTCGGAAACAATTTATGGCCCATTTATCCACGCCCGCTTGGGAATTGGAGAGGAGAATTCAGGGAAATTGGTTACGGTTGTCCGAAAAAAGGCAGTTGAGATTGCAAAAGAAAAGGACTTAAACCTGATATTGATTGACGGCCCGCCTGGCATAGGATGTCCAGTCACAGCCTCATTAACTGGAGTCAATTTGCTCTTAGCGATTACAGAACCTACCCTTTCAGGAATTCATGATCTGGAGAGAATCCTGAAACTTGCCAATCATTTCAAAATCCCTTCATTAGTCTGTATTAATAAATTTGATTTAAATCTTAAAAATTCTGATCATATTTCATCCTACTGTCAAAAGAACGGGACGAAGCTCATCGGGAAGATTCCCTTTGAACCCAAAGTGGTTGAGGCCCTGGTCAAGAGGAAGACGGTAATGGACTATCCATGCCCTGAGGTCCAAGAAATCGTTTATCAGATGTGGAAGACTATAGAAAACCTACTCATTTAAAAAAACTGAGGTCCAAACTGAGTGATTAAATCAAAAGAAACGATCTGTATTGAATTAAAACCCAATCTAAACACTTGTATTGAGACCTTATCTAAGAAAGAATATGAACAAACCTTGAACCTCCTTCTAAAAGAAGGAATTCTGGACGAGGAACTCGGTGATAAACTTGAAGCCTTGCGACTTTTCCTTGAGTCAGCCAATTTTGCTCAACTTCGGGGCCAATATGAAGGATACCTCACAAATGAGAGGAAAATCACTTTTCTGATTTACTACAAAGAGAGAAAAATGAGTTATGAATGGAAAGTGGAATCATAGAAACAAATTGATTTGATAGAATGATCTCCATTTCGATCAGGGGGTTGATCAATGCCAATTTACGAATACCGATGTAACGACTGTGGAGCCCTCTCTGAGTTTTTAGTGGGTGTAGGTTCGAAAACCGAAAGCCTGAACTGTAAACAATGTGGGGGTTCGCGATTAGAAAAGGTACTCTCCATTTCTCATTCCCCAAAAAGTGAGAGGAGAGTATCCGGCCATACCTGTTGTGGAAGAGAAGAGCGATGTTCAACTCCTCCCTGCTCTACTGGAAATGGATGTAGACGGGATTAAAATTTAGTGTGTTTATCATTCAAACCTAAATAGAGGCAAGAATTGAGATAGAAATGAATCTTGTCCAACCAAACTGAATAGAAAGGGGGATTCAATGAGCGAAGCCTTAGATTCATGTGTAGAACCAGCAAAGGGGCCAATCATCGAAAGGAAGTCAAAACCATCTCAACCAACCACTCAAAAGGAGGAGATAAAAATGATAGCCCAGGTAGGAAAAATAGCTCCAGATTTTGAAGCCAATGCCTATGTGGATGGAGGTTTTAAGAACATCAAGTTGTCTGACTACAAAGGAAAGTGGGTCATACTCTGCTTTTATCCTGGTGATTTCACCTTTGTCTGACCCACGGAGCTGTCGGCAGTTGCCGCTAAATATCAAGAACTTAAATCTCTTGGAGTAGAGGTGTTCTCAGTAAGTACGGATAGTCGTTTTACACATAAGATTTGGCAGGAAGAGGAACTCTCGAAAATGGTGGAGGGAGGAGTTCCCTTTCCGATGCTATCAGATGCAGGGGGGCGCGTCGGGACTTTGTATGGTGTTTATGATGAAGAGGCAGGGGTGGACATCCGTGGCCGTTTTCTAATCGATCCTGATGGGGTGATTCAAGCCATGGAAGTGGTCACTCCTCCGGTGGGTCGAAATATTGCTGAACTCATCCGCCAGATCAAGGCCTTTCAGCATGTGCGGTCGACAGGGGAAGTCATGCCTTCTGGGTGGCAACCAGGTAAACCAACCCTAAAGCCTAGCCCAGATCTGGTGGGAAAGGTCTGGAAGGTTTGGAAGCCAGAAATGGCTTTTTAACGAATCCAGCCAAATAGAAGGGAATAAAAAAATGTTTCTTTTTGATCTGGGTAAACTTTCTGGTCAACAATCCATGCTAATTTTTCATGCCCTGGCTCGAATGGGGATTGAGGCTCTTGTAATTGTATCTCCACAGAGCCCGTCGGTAAGTATTGGATATTTTCAGGATGCTCAACAGGAAGTAGACCTCCAATACTGCAAAAAGGTTGGAATCCCTTTTATGCGCAGGGAGGTTGGAGGAGGAGCAACCTATTTGGATGAGAATCAAATTTTTTATCAACTCATCTGGAAGAAGAACAATCCAAAATTTCCAAAAGCGATCCACGAGATCTTTCCATGGTTTTCAGAGGCTCCGGTGGAAACGTATAGAGCATTTGGAATCCAGGCAGAATATCGCGCTGTCAATGACATCATTACAAAAGAGGGAAAAAAGATTGCAGGCGAAGGTGGTGGAAATATAGGAGAATGTATGGTTTTTGTGGGAGGAATCCTCCTTGATTTCGATTACCAGGTGATGAGTAAAATACTAAAGGTTCCAGATGAAAAATTTAGAGACAAGGTCTTCAAAACGATGGAAGAGAACTTGACGACCATGAAAAAGGAATTGGGAATGGTTCCAAAAAGAGAGGAGATTGTCTCCATTCTCAAAGAAAAATTCGAGAAAAAAGTTGGAAAATTTGAATCGGCCTCCTTAAATCCAGAACTTTTCAAAAAGATGCATGAGTTAGAAACGTGGATGACCTCGGATGAATTTCTTTATAAAAAGACCCCAAAAATTCCAAAAGGGGTAAAAATCAAGGAAGGGCTGGAGGTTGTTTACGGAATTCATAAGGCCAGAGGAGGACTCATTCGAACCGCAGAGGAAATTTCAGAAAAAATGCTTGAAGAAGTCACCATTTCAGGTGATTTTACATTCTTTCCCAAAGAAAATCTTAAAGGGTTAGAAGGCGCATTAGGGAAAACCCCCTTGGATAAAAATCGGATCATTGAAAAAGTGGAAATTTTCTATCAGGAGATGGAAATCGAATCTCCAGGAGTTGACTCCAGAGATTTTGCAACTGCCATCCTGAATCCACTAAGGGAGTCGGAAAGGGGATAATCCATTAACTAAAGACCTTTTGCCAGGATTTGATAAAACTGGATCTTTGGGAACGCATCTAATAACCAGCCTGGGTAAAGGGCTGGGTAAAATTGATGAAAGGAGTAAACGACTATGCCAAGAGGTGATGGAACAGGTCCTCCTGGAGGGAGCGGTCCAGGAACAGGAAGGGGTGCAGGAATGGGTAGGTCTCGTATGGGAAGAATGGGAGGCTCCAGAGCAGGAGCCGGTCCCGGGGGAGAATGCATCTGTCCCCAGTGTGGAACGACTACCCCTCATGAGGCTGGAATCCCCTGCTCTTACAAAAAATGTCCTAAATGTGGAGCAAACATGGTGAGGAAATAGCTTGGGGGCTTGTCATCCTTCAGAATCACTCCATTGGAAACTGAGAAGATCCAGATTAGAGAACTAGTCTAAAGGATTAAGGGAATCATCTCTAATCCCATTAGGGCATCTCAGAAAAACAGGGGAGTAAACTATTAGATGTTTGGAAAATATGGCTACTATAAAAATGTCTTGCCAAGGTGAATTGACTTGTCAAAATTGGAAACTCCAGACCCTATCCTTAATAAAAAGTTCTTATTCTTGGCTATAACAATTTTGCAACTCTTTAATCCAAAATAGGAGGAATAATGGCTTACCAAAAATTTTGTTATTGGGTAGACTCTCAAGGTTTGAGTAAGGTAATAAAATATTTTGAAGAAAGGGAAATTCAAATGACTGAGGAGATGCGAATCCCTTGCCGGGTTTTAAGGTCATCAAAAGAGGTCGGCTATTTGGCCTCTCCTGCATGGTATGGCCTTTGCAAAAGGAGGACCTCATGGTATTGGGATTCTGAAAAGGTTGGTAAACGACTCATCGCCAGCAACACATCCTTAGATCATCTAAATATCGGAACCCCGATCATTATCAGCGAATCGAATTTCAAGCCGCCAAGACTTCCATCGATAGATGAGCTTTCTCAATTAGTGAAAACGAGGGAATATCAGAGGAAAAAACCTCGGACTTGGGAAAATGTCGAGCCTATTGAAAAGGATTTCTATCAGACATGGTTTGAACGTCATCGGTCCAAAGACCCCTTTGATTTCGAAAATATTTTACTGAGTCACTCGGCCAATCACGCCAATTTCCTTGATCCAAAATTTTTTATAAACCAGAATGGGTTAATAGTTCCTTATTCCATTGCAGATAGTTTTCACGTGTGCTCTTCTTGCATGGAGTTTTTTAATATTCTTGGTGGGCAATGGCCAATAAAATATATTGTCCCATGTATCGGGGCCGTATTGTTTGCCCGCCTCCCGATGGACCAATATTTTGAGGTTAAAACCATCAACATAAGACATTCAAACTAATGTTTATTTAAAATATTTTAAAAACCTAACTAAAGGATTGATCCTTAGTGTGATACTTTTTAGATTTTTTAAAATAATTCGTCACTGAAGTGGGGAACCCTATTAGAACCAGGCAGAAATATCTCCGAAAATTTTTTCCGACATCCCTGCCTTATTCTCCGAATCAGTGAGGCATTACTTTTTAAACAATTTTATGGTTCATTTTATCAAGCATTTTTGTTAGTATCTAACTTTGTTAATAAAGATTTTAATCCAGATATTCGGTTCATGTGGAGATGGCCAAAAGTTATTAAAAACTAAATTGCGTGATTCTGATCATAAAATAATCCCAAATCACTTAACTTCGAGGAGAATCAATATGTCAAAAAAAGAGAAACTCGTCATTATTGGGGGATCTGCGGCAGGGCCAAGTGCAGCCGCCAGGGCAAAACGAAGTAATCCTGATCTTGAAGTTACTATGTTTGAGCAAGGTCGATTCATCTCTTATGGCTCTTGAGAAACTCCCTACTACATCGGCGATGTAGTAAAAGATCAGAAAAAATTGGTGGTTCGGACTCCTCAACAGTTTAAAGAAATGCAGGATATCGATGTCAAAACAGAACATCGAGTCACTAAGATTGACCCAAAAGAGAAAAGAGTGGAGGTATTAAATCTTTCTCAATCGGAAACACATTGGACTCCCTATGACAAATTGATCATCGCTACAGGTGCCCGATCAAGACACCTAAACATCCCAGGAAGCAATGCCATCAATATTTTCACCCTAAAAGATCTTCAGGATGGGCTTCGAATCAAAACCTACATTGATGAAAAAAGGCCGAAACAGGTGTCCATCCTCGGGGGTGGTTTTATTGGGCTTGAGATGTGTGAAGCATTCCGCATGAGAGACCTTGAAACCTATCTTTTCTGTAGAAGGGATTTACCCGCAGGGAATCTCGAAAGGGAAATTTCAGAAAAGATACTTAAAGAGATTCAAGAAAATGAGGTTCAGTTCCTTGCCTATCACGAACCTTTAGCCTTTCATTTAAATTCCCAAGGAGAAGTTATTTCTCTTGAAACGACAAAAGGGGAATATCCAACGGATATGGTATTGATGGCCATTGGTGTGGTCCCTAATGTCGAAATGGCCACAGAGGCAGGGATTGAACTTGGTAAAACCGGAGCGATTCGAACAGACACCGCTCAAAGGACAAATCTGGGAGATATTTATGCTGCCGGGGACTGCTGTGAAGTATTCAACCTGGTGAGCCAGGATTGGGTTTATACTCCTCTTGGAGATATCGCAAATAAACAAGGTCGAACCGCAGGTGAAAATGCGGCTGGAGGAAAGGTTACTTTTTCTGGTGTAGTAGGATCGGCTGCTTTTAAGGTATTCGAATTGGAGGTTGCCTTTACAGGGTTAGGAATGCAAGGGGCTCGCCAATATGGTTTTGATGTGGATTCCCAGATCATTGAAGCTGAGTCCAAAGTGGGATATATGCCAGGATCAAAACGGATGCTCATCAAACTCATTTTTGATCGGAGAAATGGGAGGCTCTTGGGGGCTCAGATGGTTGGAAAAGAAGGGGTGGCGAGGAGGATCAACACCCTGGCAGTAGCCCTTCATCAAAAAATGACAATCGATGAAATAGCCCGACTCGATTTTGCCTATGCACCTCCCTTCTCTGCCCCCTTTGACCCAATCCTAATTGCTGCCGAACAGGCAGCAAAGAAGATAAAGAACTAAATATTTTTTAACAAACAAAAGGAGGTTTAACTATGGCTGTCATCGTTGATTTGGAAAAATGTACAGGCTGTGGAACATGTGAAGAGGGTTGCCCGGTAGAGGCCATCAAAGTGGAAAATGGAAAAGCGGTAGTCGACCAAGAGACCTGTATCGATTGTGGAACATGTATCGAGGAATGTCCTGAAAATGCTATCAGCGAGGGATCATAACCTAATGTTTCTTTGTTTCATAATTCCATGGGTTATTCGAGAGGATAAAATAAATTGAAAATTCTGGATGATTTAATTATGAATTTAAGAGGAAATGATTTCCAGGTGAAGCAGGTTCACACCTGTGTCTTCTGGACTGCTGTCATCACAAAACATTGTGGTCTCGCTTCAACTTTTAGAGACGAAGGACCATTCCATGAGAGAGGGGTTAGAGATATTGGAAGGCTAACCGAAAAGACGGCGCTTGAGCTTGCAGAATATTCAAAATCCAACAGTCTGCTTGAAGCATCCATCGGAATGGCAACGATCAATTCACTGATCGATATTGATGAATCAGAATGTGTTGAAAAAAACGCCTATGAGATAATCCTCGAGAAAGGTCAAGGGAAAAATGTGGCCGTTGTGGGTCACTTCCCATGGATTCCGAAATTAAAAGGGAAGACTAAGAATCTTTGGGTGATCGAGCAAAGACTGCGGGAAGGTGATTTGCCAGAAAAAGAAGCAGAACGAATTTTACCTGAGTGCGATGTGGTAGGAATAACAGGGACCTCTCTCATCAATCATACGTTGGAAGATCTACTAACCCTTTGTAAGGAAGCCTATATCGTTTTAATTGGACCAACCTCACCCCTCTCCCCTATTCTTTTCGATTACGGGATCGACGTGATCTGTGGTGTAAAGATAATCGATTCGGAAAAAGTAATCCACTTGATCAGTGAAGGAGCTACTTTTAAAGAGGTTACCGGAGTGAAACTCCTCACCTTAACTAAGATGGTAAAATAAACTGACTAATATATCTTATATAAGAATTCTCAATTGGAGGAAAGGAATGTGAAAGAGGAACTGAAAAAGATGGTAGAAGATATATTATTGAAAATTAAACCAAGTCTTGGAGGAGTTGATCTTCGACTGAAGGATATCCATCAAGGAATAGTAACGATAGAATATTTGCCCCCCTTATCAAACCCTTCTGCCTGCCATATGGATCGAACGCCTATCACCAAAGAAATCATTAAGGAGGTATTAGAGGATCATTTAAGAAATACCATACTTGGTTTTAAGAAAGTAAATCTACTTGGAACCAAATAAGGACCGCGATTCCGGAACCAATGCAGGAGCTCATGACATCCATTGCCCTGAGGTTGTGGGTAAGGCAGCCAAATGGATGACCGAGATCATTTTGGAAGAAAACCTTTTGTAGAAACTGAAAAGATGATCGTTATGAAGAGGAGTTAATGTTAAATCTCTTTGAAACTTCTTTTAAACGTATACAAGTGGGCCATCATTTCTCTCCTCTTCTTTATTCAGTTTCGGATGAATTAATCCTTAAATACGTGGAGGCAGGGGATGATTTAAATTTCATCCATAAGGATTCGGTGAAAGCCTCCTCCAGCCCTTTTGGAGGAATCATTGCCCCCCCTACCTTAGCAAGCCTATTTGTTTTGAAGGCTTATCGGACAGACTGGACCCCTCCACCTGGGGGAATCCATCTTCAACAAAAATTTAGATTTTACGGACCAATGCGTCCAGGTGACCTGCTCACGGTTCAAGCAGAACTTGCTCAAAAGGTGGAGAAGGCGGGGCATTGGGTCCTGTCTTTCTTCTGTCACAGCAGGAATCAAAGGGGAGAAATCGTTGTATGGAGTGAATCCACTTCCATGTGGGGTGATTTGAAGAAAAAAGATAAGAGGAATCAAAATAAAGAGGGGTTTCGAATCCAAGATAGAGATAGGATAGCCATCCATGATTCTGATTCTGCAACTCAAAGACAGGTTATTGGTGAGGCGCTTCCAATTTTAACCAAAAAGATTACAAAGGAGAAAATTGACCAGTATGAAGAAATTCTTGGCATTGGGAATCCCCTCCATGGGAATGCAGAATATGCAAAGGCATCTCCTTTCAAGGGAATTATTGCCCATGGTTTGATGAGCGCAGCCTATATCTCGGAGATGATGATGAAGGCTTTCCCCTGGGAATGGGTCCATCATGGAGAAATGGATATTCGATTTCTTCAACCTATAAGACCGGAAGACACGGTTCAAACCCAAGGTGAGCTCAAGGAAAAGAAAATCAATACGGAAGGAACTTTTTTAACCTTCGATGTAAAATGTCAAAATCAATGTAGCGATACCGTGCTCCAGGGCACCACCACTGTTCAAATTTTTAATAGACAAAAATGGGAGAATTGAAATGGCTTTTGAAACGATCCAAATCGAAAAGCGAGAACAAATTGGTTTCATCACCCTTAACCGCCCACAAAAATTTAATACCTTTGATAGCCAAATGGCTGAAGAACTCAATACGGCCTTACGACAATTTGATGAAGACTTAGGGATCCGAGTTATCATCCTTAGGGGAGCTGGCAAAGCCTTTTCAACAGGGATTGAAGTGAGTGAGTTCCAAGCAAAAATGCCTTCCGAGTATCCGCAATGGCTCGCCCTCATGGATCAGATGTATTTCACGATCGCTTCCGTAAGTAAACCTGTGATTGCAATGGTCCATGGATATGCTGTCGCGAATGGAGCTGGATTGATGGCTGCAGCGGATTTTGCAATCGCGGCTGAAGGAACCCAAATTGGAACAACTGCCATCAATGTGGGATTATTATGCACAGGACCGATCATTCCCATCAGTCACTCCCTTGGGAAGAAAAAGACCTTGGAAATGCTCTTATGTGGAGAGATGATTGATGCGAAAGAGGCAGAACGTCTGGGCTTAGTTAATAAAGTAGTACCATCTGAAAGACTTGAGGAAGAAACCATTGCCTTTGCTCAAAAACTCATCTCTAAAAGCCCTTTGGCCATACAGATGGGGAAACGTTTCTATTATCAGATGACGGATCTTCCCTTCCAACAGAAATTTGCACTTCATCGGGAAGTCATGGCGAAGTTATGCAACACTGAGGATGCCCATGAAGGAATCAAAGCATTTGTAGAGAAGCGAAAACCCAAATGGAAAGGGAAATAGGAGGGATGATAGATGAAAAGGTCAGGAAAGGTTGTTGCCGTCTGTTTAAGTCAGAGGCGAACAGATCCGAAGGAGAATGTTGGCAGAGGCTTTTTCCAAAAAGGATTCGGGTTAGTGGGGGATTCTCATGCCGGAACGGAAAAAGAGGTAAGCCTGTTAGCCATAGAAAGTGTGATCAGACTTTGCCAGGAGATGGGCATTTCTGCAGGCCCTGGTAATTTTGCAGAAAACATCACCACTGAGGGAATAGATCTGGTCACCCTTCCTATCGGTTCAAAGTTAAAAATTGGAGAGGCAACACTTGAGGTCATCCAAATCGGAAAAGACCCCTCCCAATCTCATACGTACAATTATCAGGGGTATTCCATCCTTCCCAAGGAAGGCATATTCTGTAAGGTCATTGAAAGCGGAGAGATTAAATTGGGCGATACCATTGAAATCATCGGGAATGAAAGGAGGAGAAAGGCATGAGAATTCGAATCACGGTTCTGTGTGAAAATTTAGTCGGGAGGCTTGTGGGGTCAGGAGAACATGGGTTCTCTGCCTTGATTGAAACGGATCAAGGCAATTTTCTTTTTGATACCGGAAATGGCCATTCAATCGTAACCAATAGCCTCAAGTTGGATAGAGATTTGAAAAGCATTCAGAAGATCTTTTTGAGCCATGGCCATTATGACCATACGGGAGGACTTCCAGAAGTTCTTCAATTGAAGGGGAAGGTGGATGTCCATGCTCATCCCCATATCTTCTTAGATCGATTCCATGTGATCAAAGAAGATGGAAAAGAAACAAAACGATTTATTGGAATACCCTATAAAAAAAGATATCTGGAGTACCTTGGTGCCAACTTTATCCTGAACACAGATTTTAGAGAGGTGGGAAAGGGAATATTCCTAACAGGGGAAGTGCCCAGGGAAACAACCTTTGAAAAATCTGATCCAAGACTTTTCAGTGAGATCGACGGAAAAATGGTTCAGGATATCTTTTTGGATGACCAGTCGCTCGTTCTTGATTCTGGAAAGGGGCTCATTTTGATTCTTGGCTGTGCCCATGCCGGGATGATCAATATCGTTCATCATGTCATCGAGAAGACAGGAAAGGAGAAATTCCATACCCTCATGGGAGGAACTCATTTGGATTTTTTAACTCCTGAACAATTAGAGGCGTCTATCCATTCCCTTAAAAAAATGGACATTGAAAGGATTGGGGTGTCCCATTGCACAGGGATAAAAGCTGCCTTCAGACTTCAACAAGAATTCGGAGATCGATTCTATTATGGATGTGTCGGGAGTGTGTTAGAGGTCTCTTAAGCCGTTTGATGGCCGGCAAGAACTATTTGAAATCCTTTTCTCCTGCACGAATTTCTATCTCAAGCATATTTTCCTTTGGGGGGAGGACACAAACAAATTTTTCATTATAGGCACAAGAAGGGTTATAGGCCATATTGAAATCCAAGACCATCTGATAATCTGGAAGAATCTCGGCATCAATATACCTGCCTCCAACATAGGTCTCTTTCCCATTCGTTTTATCTTTAAAGGGGATGAAAAGCATATCGCTCAGGATGGACTTGTAAATTTCAATAAAATATTCTTTCCCGTCCAACTTAAATTGAAACCTTCCGTACCGGATATATCGTTTGTTGGTCCCCTTGTTTGTCAAAAAAGTGGCATAATATTTAGGGTTGCTGATATTTAGGTTGTACCGCTCAATCTTACCAGAAAAGACATATTGAGGATCGAAAGGATAGTACCTTAATGCCTTAAACGTCTTCCTATCCTCAGGGAGTAAGGGAGATCGCTGGTGATTCTTGAAAAAGGTGTCTCGTTCTTTCCTCCATTCAAATACCCTTTTTTCCTCCAACGCCATCTCATTCGGATCTGTTCTCCCATCTCTGGGAGGAAATCCTGGTAAAATCAATAGGAGTCCCAAAAGGAATAGAATCCACCCTTTTCGCATTTTCTTTTCCCACACTAAATCAATTTTAACAAAAAGACCCTTTAAAAGCAAAAGCCTAACGAGCTTGACAGATCGATGAGAAATGGATATATAATCGTTATCCTTGAAAGGAAATAACGCTATTGTAAATAGGGCAATGATGAAAATCGGCTTTAAGATTTGGTTAGATCAAAATGGGAAAGCCTTCGGGGATGGCCCTGATGAACTCCTGAGGCTTGTAGAAAGAAGGAGGTCCCTTCACCAAGCAGCCCTCCAGATGAACATGTCTTACAGCAAGGCATGGCGACTCATCCATACGATGGAAGAAAGATTGGGTTTTCCTCTTCTGGAGAGAAAAGTGGGTGGAAAATTTGGAGGAGGCTCCAAGATCACACCCGAGGGGAGAGATCTTATGAATCGATATGAGCGATTTCGAAAAGAGATAGAAAAGACTGTACAAAAAATCTACCTAAAGCATTTTGGTTCAACAAAAAAGAGAGGGATGAAATGAATCGAACCTTCTTATGCTTAGTTTTCCTCTTGGTATCTGTCCTCTTGAAGGAGGCTCACTCATCCTCAGAGAGGATACTGATCTTTGCAGGGGCAGCAAGCAAACCAGCAACAGAAGAAACGATCAAAGTATTTCAGGAGAAGTTTGGAGTGAGGGTAGATGTCACCTTTGGGGGATCTGGTTTTGTCCTCTCCCAGATGAAACTGAGCAGGAAGGGTGACCTTTATTTCCCTGGATCTTCTGATTTTATGGAGATCGCTAAAAAAGAGAAGCTTGTATTTCCCGAATCTGAGAAGATGGTCGTCTTCTTAATCCCTGCCATCAATGTCCAGCGTGGGTATCCAAAAGGGATTTATTCTCTCAGAGATTTACTCAAGGAAGGCATCCGGGTAGCCATTGCCAATCCCGTGATGGTCTGCGTCGGGACCTATGCAGTGGAGGTGATTGAAAAGAATCTCACTCCTTTAGAAAAAGAGAAGTTTAGAAAGAATTTAGTAAATTATACAGAAAGCTGTGAGAAAACAGCCACCGCCATCTCTCTCAAAGCCGTTGATGCAGTCATGGGTTGGAGAGTCTTTCAGTATTGGGATCCTAAGAGGATTGAGACCATCTATTTAAAACCAGAAGAAATTCCAAGAATTGGCTATATTCCCATCGCGGTGTCACGATTTACCCCTAACCCATCCGTGGCCCAAAAATTTATTGACTTTCTCATCTCTCCTGAAGGAAAAAGCATCTTCCGGAAATACCATTACCTCATGGATATTCAGGAGGCAAGAAAATTTACAAAATCTGATACCCCTGTGGGGGGAGAATATCTTCTTCCTGAGGATTGGAGGACAATAAAAAAATGAATTTTCGTTATACCATGATTGGGGCAGCACTCTTCATTTTTATCTTCTACTTGGGTCTGATTCTTTCCCTTCTCTATTTTGTGGGAGGAAAAGGATTTTGGAATGCTCTATTATCCTCTCATACCTTGTTTTCAATCCGTTTAAGTCTCATCGCAGCCACTCTGGCCACCCTCCTTGCTGTGTCAATCGGCCTTCCCTCTGCTTATGCCTTATCCCGTTTTGATTTTTTCGGGAAACGGCTTGTGGATACATTCTTAGAAATCCCCTTGATCATTTCTCCGATCGCCTTAGGGGCTTCTTTTCTGGTCTTCTTCCATACCCCCTTGGGAGGATGGGTCCAAGAAAAAGGGATCTATTTTGTTTTTGAAGTGCCAGGGATCATCTTAGCCCAATTTGCAACGATTGCAGGTCTTGCAACCCGTTTAATGAAATCCTCTATCGATGAGATCTCCCCCCGGTATGAGGCGGTGGCCCGTTCTCTCGGATCCTCCCCCTGGCAAGCCTTTTATCGGGTGACCCTTCCCCTTTCCTTTCGGGGTCTTCTGGCTTCTATCATCCTTTCATGGGCGAAGGCGTTTGGAGAGTTTGGGGCCACCGTCACTCTCGCAGGGGCGATGCCAGGAAAAACGGAGACCATGCCCATTGCCATCTTTATGGCCTTAGGTTCTGCTCATATTGATAAGGCGATTGTCTTGATTCTGATCCTTGTCCTCTTTGGGCTATTCACCCTTTATGGGGTTCGGTTGACAGGGAGAAAATACCGATATGATTAGGATTGAAAATCTTACCATCCTTTTCGAATCCTTCAAAATCACCAACCTCACGATTCAAATCGAGGAAGGAAACTTTCATTTTCTTCTTGGTCCAACAGGGAGTGGTAAGACACTCATTCTTGAATCGATCATAGGACTTCGCAAACCAAAGACCGGCAAGATCTGGATAGGTGATCAAGAGGTTCAAAATCTTCCACCCGAACGCAGAGGAATCTCCTATGTCCCCCAAGATTTAGCCCTCTTTCCTCATCTCACAGTTGAAGAGAATATCCTTTTTGGAATCAAGGCTAAGGGACTGGGTATCAATCGTTATAAAGAATATATTCAGACTCTCCTTGAAGCAATGAAGATTGATCATCTCCTCCACAGACGTCCTAACCATCTCAGTGGAGGTGAAAAGAAACGGGTGGCCCTTCTCAGGGCGTTGGCCCCAAAACCAAACCTCCTGCTTCTTGATGAACCCCTCTCAGGGCTTGACCCATCCATCAAAATCGAAATTCAATACCTTTTAAAAAATCTCCATGCCTCCTTTCATCCAACTACCCTCTGTGTCACCCATGATTTTGAAGAGGCTTACTTCCTGGCCGATGCGATGACCATCTTTGTCGATGGAAAGGTTGAACAGGTTGGCAAAAGGGAGGACATCTTTTTAAGACCTAAATCTAAAAAAGTGGCTCAGTTTTTAGGCGCCAAAAATCTTTATCAGGCCAAAGTGATAAAAAATGATGAATCCTCACATCGATGGATTTTGGAGATCAATGGCCTTGAATTTTCAATTCCAAAGAATTCATCTCATGAGGAGATGGAAGTGGGAAGGGAGGTCCATCTGTTCATCCGTCCCGAAGAAGTGATGATCCTCCGTGAGGGAAAACCTATAAAGGATTCTTTGAAGCAAAATATCTTTATGGGAAAAATTCTCGATATCTTAGAAAAAGAAAGGGTGCACTCCATCTATTTAAAAACCATCAAAGGGGAAGTTCCCTTTGAAATCTCCATCCCCAATTATGCCTTTCGGAATCTACATCTATCCATTGGGAAAATTATTCAAATCGCTCTAAGAGATGAATCCCTCTGGGTAATGCCTTGAAAGGATTGCCCCAAAGGGGTGGAAATGCATCACGGCAGAGGGAACGCTCTTAGAATGCTGGGTTTCCTCTATAAAATATTCTCCTCCATCCCTGACTGATTCCCGAGTGGATGGGGCATGACAAAGGGGGCTTGAATCTGTTTGACAAATAGAAACCATCCTGTTAAAATGAAATTGAATTTCAATTTCAAAATATGGAAGGCAGGATGAAGGCTGGAATCTTTAAGACGCGGATGGATGAAGAGGGATTGAAATCCACCCGACAGCGGGAGGAAATTGTAAAAACCTTTCTCAAAGCCCCTGGACACCAGAGTCTGGAACAGATTTATTCTCAGGTCATTAAAACCAACCCAAAGATTGGACGAATCACTGTTTATCGTACCCTAAAACTTCTCACCCGCCTGGGGCTGGCCATCCAGCGAAAATTTGCTGATGGAGAAACCCGTTATGAACTCGCTTCAGAAGGAGCCCACCATGACCATCTGATCTGTTTGGACTGTGGAAAAATCATCGAATTTGAAGACCCAACCATCGAATCCCTTCAGGCAAGAATTGCCCAGCAGCACCAATTTCAAATCTTCCAACACCGCATGGAACTCTATGGTCGGTGTGAAACATGTCTCCGGAAGAAAAACTCAAGGAGGAAGAAAAGTTAAGGGATGAAGACGGGTCATCACACCAAGGTCAAACGAAATGATGGGGCCATCGAAAAAGTGATCCTCATCGGAAATCCGAATGTTGGTAAATCGGTTATCTTCAACTACTTGACTGGGAAATATGTGATGGTCTCAAACTATCCAGGAACTACGGTTGAGATCTCTTCAGGAACTCTCTCTCTTCATGGGAAAAAAATTCAGGTATTAGATACTCCCGGGGTGAATTCCTTTATCCCAATGTCAGAAGATGAGAAGGTTACAAGAAATATCCTCTTACAGGAGTCAAAAAGCTACTTCATTCAGGTGATCGATACAAAGAATATTCGCCGGGGACTTCTCATCTCACTTCAACTCCTTGAAATGGGACTTCCTTTTGTGGTGCTGCTCAACATGTGGGATGAAGCTAAAAGTAGAGGAATTGAAATCAAAACCCAGGCACTCTCTGAGCTCATAGGAGTCCCTATCCTGAAAACCGTTGCTACAAGGAAGAAAGGACTCGAAAAGATTAGAGAAAATCTTCAGACTCAATTTTCCTCATCCCTCTCGATCAACTACCCAAAGGAGATAGAAAACGGCATTTCACAAATTGCCTCACTTCTCCCGGAAGCACCGATCTCGAAGCGCTCCCTTGCATTAATGATCCTCTCGGGAGATGAGACCCTTACGGATTGGCTCCATAACCATCTTCCTGACCCTATCATCCGACAAATGGAAAAGATTCGACAGGAGGCCCAATCCCATTTTGTAGAACCCATCGGTTTTCTCATTCATCAAGCCCGACTCCGAAAAGTGGATGAGCTCTTATCCAAAGTGATGAGGGCTCGTGGAGAAACCCCCAAAACCCTCTCCTCTCTCCTCGGCAATCTGGCCATTCACCCTTTTTGGGGGATCCCCTTCCTTCTATTTGTCCTATGGATGACTTATGAATTTGTCGGAGTGTTTGGGGCACAGACCAGTGTTGAATTCCTTTAGTAAACCCTTTTTGGAAGGTTTTTCTTTCCCATGATCATCCGCCTCTTTGAACTTTTTCTCCCTTTCCCCTTCATCCAAGAACTTTTCGTGGGACCTTATGGGATTATCACGATGGCCCTCACCTATGCCATTGCCATCGTCCTTCCCATTGTGGGTTGCTTCTTTATTGCCTTTGGAGTGATGGAGGACTCAGGATATCTTCCTCGGCTAGCGGTGATGACCAATCGGATCTTTAAAAAGGTGGGCATCAACGGAAAGGCTGTTTTGCCCATGGTCCTTGGTTTGGGATGTGATACCATGGCCACCATGACCACACGGATATTAGAGACAGAAAAGGATCGGACCATCGTGACCCTTCTTTTGGCCCTGGGAGTTCCCTGTTCGGCTCAATTGGGAGTAATCCTTGGAATGTTTGCAAACCTTCCTTTATTTTACCTTTTTCTCTGGATAGCTGTGATTGTAGGAATCTTAATCCTGGTCGGTTATTTGGCCTCTCGAGTGATTCCTGGAGAAGGTTCTGATTTCATCTTAGAGCTTCCCCCCCTTCGGCTCCCTCAGTTTTCCAATATCATGGTTAAAACCCTTGCTCGAATCGAATGGTATTTACGGGAGGCTGTTCCACTCTTTATCTTAGGAACATTGATCCTCTTTCTCCTTCATAAGACTCAAATTCTGACATTCATAGAATGGGTGGCAACCCCTTTGATCGTTCATCTCCTTGGACTTCCGGCCAAGGTGACTGAGGCCTTCATCATCGGATTTCTCAGAAGAGATTATGGAGCGGCTGGTCTCTTTGTCTTAGCTAAGGGAGGAGAGTTGAATCCCCATCAAACTTTGGTCAGTTTAGTCACCATCACCCTTTTCATTCCCTGTATTGCCCAGTTCTTCATGATGGTGAAAGAAAGGGGCTGGAAAAAGGCTTTATGGATATCCCTCGTCATCTTCCCAATTGCTTTTGGGACAGGGGGAATATTAAACCTTTTCTTAAAATGGTTAAGGTTATAATTGGGGTTAGGGGTTAGGGGTTAGATATGAGATCTGAGAGCCAAAAGTGTCCTCTTTGTGGAAAGGAATACAGGATAGAAGAGATGAAATGCCATTCAGGTTGTCTCCTCTCAAAAAATTGTAACCTTCTCTGTTGTCCCCATTGTGGATATAGTTATAAGGAGCATTCTACCCTTCTTGAATTCATTAAATCCTTATGGAGGAAATCCAAAACATGAATGAAAATTCAGAAAGGCATAGAGGCCCTCATCGGATGAGATGGGGGCAAAAAGAATTTGAAGAAGATCGAGTCGATGAGCTTCTCGAGCTCATCTGGACTTTACGGGAAAAGGGGGTTTCTGATATCAACCGACTGCTCGAAACCACCCCTGATATTGAGGCAAAGTCCATTCTCAGAAAGATGATCAGAGATAATCTTTTCCAGATCAAAGACAATAAGATGATCCTCAAAGAGCGGGGAGAGGAAAAAGCCAGAGAGATTATTCGACGCCATCGTTTAACCGAGAGGCTGCTCTATGAAATCTTTGAGATGTCTGAAGAAGAAGTCGAAGAAGAAGCTTGTAAACTCGAACATATTCTAAGCCCTTCGGTGACAGAGAGTGTTTGTACCTTTTTGGGCCACCCCCCCACTTGCATCCATGGGAAGCCAATTCCAAGGGGGGAGTGTTGTGCAAAATTTAAAAAGGAGTTAAAACCCCTTGTCATCCCCCTCGATGAGCTGGGATTGGGAGAGCAGGGAAGAATCGTTTTTATCGCACCCAAATCGCATCAGAGACTTGATCGATTGGGTGCTTTAGGGATGGTTCCTGGAAGCATTTTGAAGATGCACCAGAAAAATCCATCCTATGTCATTCAAATTGGAGAAACAACGCTTGCCCTGGACAGTGAGATTGTAAAGGATATCTATGTCAAGAGGGTTTAAGTGGGCCTTTATCTCTATATGAGAGTTTAGTCTTGAAATGACCGTTGCTTTTTGGCTCGGGGGAATTCATTCAATGAACTATTGTTTTTCTTTTTTACTGAGCAACTCTCCTGCCCGACGTTCCATCTCTTCTTGAATCAATTCACCCAAACTATGAGAAGTGGATTTTTGGTTCGATAGATATTTTTCAAACTCTGTTTTATCTACCCTCTCCTTCAGCCCTTTAATGCTCAAACCGATCCTTCGATCATGAGGATCAATGTGGAGGACTATAGCTGAAACCATGTCTCCCACTTTCAAGACGTTGGAAGGCTTCTCCACCTTCTCCCTACTAATCTCTGAAACATGGACGAGCCCTTCAATCCCTTCCTCTAACTCCACAAAAGCACCAAAATCAGTCACATTGGTTACTTTCCCTGTCACGACCTCTCCCTTTTTATAACGCCTCGCTACTTCTTTCCATGGATCAGGGGTTAATTGTTTAATGCCGAGAGAAAATCTTTCATTCTTACTGTCGATATTTAAGACAACGGCCTCGACCACTTGACCTTTTTTATAAAGTTCACTGGGATGTTTAATCTTTTTGGTCCATGACATTTCGGAGACATGAACCAACCCATCTATCCCTTCATCAAATCCAATGAAAATGCCAAAATCGGTAACGGTCTTCACTTTCCCTACCACCTTGCTGCCTATTGGATATTTTTGCTCAATCAGGACCCATGGGTTGGGTTCAACCTGCTTCATCCCTAAAGAGATACGGCGCTTAATAGGATCACAATCGAGGACCATCACTTCTACCATTTCCCCAACATGAACTAACTTGGAGGGGTGTTTGGTCTTCTTGCTCCAAGTCAACTCAGAGATATGAACCAGACCTTCAACCCCCTCTTCGAGCTCAACAAAAACTCCATAATCTGCTATATTTACAACCTTTCCTTTAATTCGTAAGCCAGCAGGATATTTTTCATAAACAGACTCCCATGGATCTGGAAATACTTGCTTTAATCCTAAGGAGACCTTCTCTTTCTCTCGATCAAAGTGAAGCACCTTGACCTTGATCCGATCCCCCACTGTGAGCTTTTCAGAGGGATGGCCAATTCGACCCCAAGAAATGTCTGTGATATGGAGAAGACCA
>JBBIRT010000020.1:0-30703 GCA_037441725.1 Deltaproteobacteria bacterium
GACAATCAGAGGTGACCATCTCCATCCCCAATCTCTTGGTCAAAGCTATGAGGTCCTTGTTGATATCCATGTCATAGAGATTATATGGATGCCCAACCAAGGCAACACGCAAGGGAGTGAAACCCTCTTCTCTTTCACCTTCCATCAGGTTAGGCGTCTTTAGAATCCAATGGCGTTCAGGGGTTGAGGTTTCCATTTCAAAGAGTTTGCTGGTTGGAAGGTGATTGATTCGATGGATCCATTCTTTCTGAAATTTGGAGAATGTTTTTTCTGCCTCCCGAAAGGCCTCCTGACTCTCTTTTTGGGTAGCTTTTAATCGGTCTCCAATCTTAAGGAAAGATTGAAACAATGAATACCCTCCCTTTCGAAGATCAATGGTCTCATCGATGATGGAGATCTTCTTTTCAATGGCAAGTCTTACCACATCTGGAGCCCCTCGAAATTTAGGGCACATAATAAAAGTTCGATGGAGGCTAACCAATCGTGGGATAAATAGATGGTCGACTCTATCCCTCAGTTGAACTGAATGGGTGACCAACAGTTTCATTGGAAGGCAACTATCCTCAAAATAGATAATCTTTTCCTTCTTTCCCACTCCATCCGAAACTAAAACCCTCCAGCCTAACCCTTCAAAGAAGGTTTTCCAGAAGGGAAAGTAACGATAAAACATCAGGGCCCTTGGGATTCCTAAGAAACCTTTCTTCTCCACTCCAGCATCTCCACAAAGGCTTCAAGAAGAGTCTGAATCCTCCCTTCGATCCTGCTCATCTAAGATAAGGGTAAGGATGGGGATGTCTAAATCTTGGGAAACCTTTGTCAGGATTCCGGAGGCCGTAGTCTCAGGCATACAGGCAAAGGGCATGAGGTGAACGATCCCATCGTAGCCCTCTTTTGATCTTATAATGGCCTCACCAATGGAGACATTACATTCCGCCCCTACATCATAACCTAAATAGGCCTTCGAGGCTTCAAGGAAACGCATTCGTTCTGAAAAATGGCCAGCTTTATTCTTGCGAAGACTTCTTAGAATATGCGTAGAAAACCAGGAGGAGCGAGTCACCTCCACCCCCAATTCTCCCAACTTTTGATCCACTCCTCGATTGATATGAGGATCCATCACCGTATAAAGCTCTCCCACCACCGCCACCCTAAATGGAATGCGGGTAGGATCTTGCTCTACTTTTTGAAGTAAAATCCTTCCCTTTTGAATCGCCCCTTCAAGACGTTTAGGCGTTTTAGCCTCATCCACCCAGGAGAGGGCCTCTTTCAATCGCCTTTGGGTCTCTCCTTTCACCACCTCCTTTGGCCGAACTCTCATTGCCGACCTTTCCAGGGCCTCGCAGGCCATCATCTTCTTCCATCCCATCCAAAGCCCATAAGGAAAGAAGAGAAAATTTCTTGCACTCAATTCCTTTCTCAACTCTCTTGTCTCTTCATGATTCTTCCAGATGGCCTTCCAGGTCAATCGGGGAGGGATGGTTAACCATCGAAAAGGAAGCCCCATCTCTTCAAGGATGACTTTTTGAACTAAATCATAGAGACCGAGTCTGCAGGGAGGACCACTTCCAACCATGACAATCGTATCCGCCCCCATCTGAAGGGCTTCAATAAAATTTCCAAGGATTATTTTAAATGGAAGGCAGATACACTCATTCGAATGGAGAACACCGAGGGTGAGGGTTTTTCGGGAGGTTTCAGGAGGAACGATGTAGGGGATTCCTGCTGTCTCTGCAATGGCCTTGCAGAAGATATGCATCGAACCAAGATGAGGAAAAGTGACTTTCATCCATGTCTATCCCTTGGGGGGTTTAAACTCTCCCTACAGCCATTTCAAGATCCTCTTTTGCATCCTTTTTATTTTCTCTCTCTTTCCATGCCCTCCCTGCAATCTCTCCATAAGCCTCTGCATATTGATCGATAGCCTGTGCAAACTCTGTAAAGAATTGATCTGCTCCCTCATGGGTAAAATATTTTGCATAGCGAAGTGCAAACTCCCTCCCCATTTGGGGATGATCGATCAAAGGGCAGGGCCTGAAATAATTCTCTGAAAAAGGTTGGTGAGATCGAAATTCCTGAAAGAGGGGGGAGTTCAGGGCTTCCATCAGGGATTTCTCTTTAATATTATCAGAGGCAAAATGGCAAAACATGGCTCCACATCTCCCCTTGCATTGACGTGAAAATATTTTCTTCCACCCGCGATGCAGCCCCGAGTGAGGCAGCCATCATTCCAGAAGTCCACAAAAAGCATGGGTTTGGTGGCCCGAAAATAGGCAAACCGTTCTCTCATCTGGTTCCTCTGCTCAGGAGTGGCCATGAGAGAGAGATCAGGTTGTCTTCCAATGGGTACATAATGGAAATTCCAGAGGAGGATGCACCCCTTCTCTATCAGAAAATCGATAAAGGCATCGCTCATCAGGACATCTGAATTCAGCCGGGTCTGGGTAGTCGAGACAGCAAAAAAGATGCCTGCTTCTTTGAGTCCATTCATCACCTTCACGATTCGATCAAAGATCCCCTTCCCTCTTCTGCCATCTGTTTCCTCTCTTAGCCCTTCAAGGCTGATCGCTGGGATGACATTCCCTAATTCTACCATTCGATCGATCATCTTCTCGTTGATCAGGGTGGCATTGGTATAGATTTGAAACATACAATCTTCATGTTTTTCAAAAAGGTCAAAGAGGTCTCTTCTTAAAAAGGGCTCTCCACCTGTCATCAAAATGAGATAGATCCCCATCCCTTTACATTCCACCACTAATCGATCTATCACCTCGAAGGGAAGATCCTCTCCTGGATAAATCCCGGCATAACACCCATAACAATTCAAATTACATCGCATGGTCGGGCTGATCAACATGGCATCTGGAGGATAAAATCCCCTCTCCGCTTCAAAGGCCTTTCTCTTATTGGTCCCAATGAGAAGTTGATTCATGATGAAATTAGAGATGAGTTTCTTACGGTGGTTAGGATGGGTTTCACGGAGAACCCTTCTTGCAATGGCCAAGCCAGGATGATTGGTTTGGAAAAGGGTTCGAATCCATCGAATCTTCTCTCGATAGGACTCTTTTTGAGGAATTCGTTCAGCAAGGTAGGTTAACCGAATCAGGCTTTCTGTCGAAGCACTGGCCAGGAGTGAAAGGGCACTGGTGGTAAACTTCTCTTTTGAATATCGCTTTGCCCTCTGATAAAAATCGATTCTTCCTCTTACCAAAATAGACCTCGAAGAAAAAGCTTACATACTGCCCAGGTATCAGCAACAGGTCTGAAATGGCTTGAATCGGTTCCGTCGATGATATGTGGAGATATAGGAACTGATAACACACTAAACCCCTTTTTGCAAGCTTTCATCAGAAGCTCCAGTTCTGTCTCAAACCGGTGGGTGGAGAGCGTAACTTCTTTTAAGACATCGACTCGAATCACTCGAAAGCCAGATTGACTATCGGTGATATCTGAATGACAGTATCTTGCCACAGCCTTAACCCCTAAACGATTCCAAAACCTTCGAAGAAAAGTCATCCTATGAAAATCAGCCGCTCGAGAGGCAATAAGGATATCGGGCTGAACCTTTTTAAAAATTTTGAGAAGTTGTGGAATCTCTGATGGATCATGTTGACCATCAGCATCGAGCGTGATGACGAATTGATAATCTTCTTTGAGGATGTGTTCGAACCCGGTTCGAAGAGCAGCCCCTTTTCCAAGATTCTTTGGATGTCTCAAAAGATTGACCCTATGTTCCAATGCCACTTCTTTAGTCAGATCTGAAGATCCATCATCCACAACAAAGGTATCGATCTTAAGAGGTTCAATCTTCTTTAAGACCGATCCCAAAGTCTTTTGGGCATTATAAGCGGGGATGAGAATACAAATTTTTTCTAACGCTTCCATCTTAAGGGAAATTTTTATCAACGATTTACCCATTTTCTCATTAAAAGTCAATATAACCTTCTATTAGCAGTAATCCTTTGAAAGGGATAAAAAGATAATCAATCCTTTATTTAATTTTAGCTCCTAAGATGTCTTAACAGGGTTTAAAAAGTATAACCAATTTTTAAATTTGAGTGACAAAAATTGTACTATTTAATAAATTTGTTCAATGTTTTAGAATCTCCAGGATCTCGCTTCCACCGTACTAATAACTTGTTGATATTCATTGTAAATTAAAATAACAAAGTTTTTGATTTTAAGAAATTTTTTGGATTTGGCATAGTCCTTGCTCATTTCCATTGACAAAAATACACTAAATAAATTCCAAAAAGGAGGAGAAGAAAGATGAAAAGGTTATTAGGTTTGGCAATGGTTTTAGGTTTGGTTTTGGTTTTTTCTGGAGTTTCACTGGCCGCTGACACCAATACGGTCACAGTCACAGCAAATGTGCTTGGGACATGCAAGTTTAATTCAGCAACATCAACACTTGCTTTTGGCTCATTAGACCCAAGTGTTGGTGGGGATGTAAACGCTTCAACCAGCGTTAATTTCTGGTGCACAAAGAATGCTTCCTATTCAATAACCGATGATGATGGGTTGTATGAAAGTGGAACAAATGCAAATAGAATGCGACATTCATCAATCTCAACAGAATATATCCCTTATTCATTTAGTTATACCCCCACTTCAGGGACTGGGCAGGGAAGAACAACTGATATTACCCTCAATATTAGCGGTACAGTTGCCTTTGCAGATTACCGGGATGCTGCTGCTGGTGACTATGCAGACACAGTAGTGCTATCAATTACTCCATAAATGATACCCCTCTTAGCCTAAAATGAGAGTATCCTCCCCTTATTTTAAGGGGAGGATAGGAGGGGTTATTGAAATTTAATTAAAGGATCGAAATGGGGTTTTCAATTGAAAAAAATATTCATCATCGCTCTTTCGGCCTTTATTCTAACCAGCTTAAGTTACGCTGCCGATACCACTACAGTGTCTGTTACCGCAACAGTCATCTCGAGGGGATATTGTCAGTTTGATACCTCAACTTCTGCCCTCAATTTTGGAAACCTTGATCCTTCCAATCCTGTTGATGTCAATGCAAGCACTACCATAACCTATCGATGTTTTCGATGGTTTATTTTCCCGGTGACATTCTTTATTGGAGATGATGATGGATTATACGAGACCAGCCCCAATGCAAACAGGATGCGTCACACGACCATTACCACAGAGTATCTTCCATACAGCTTCAATCTAAACCCAACTTCTGGAACAATAACTGGGAATTGGGCTCCTCATACCCTCACCATCTCAGGCACGGTGAGAGGCGCAGATTATCAGAATGCTGCCATGGGAAGTTATCAGGACACGGTGACCATTTCAATTGTCCCATAGATTTTTTTATTGAATCCTGATTATAAATTTTGCTATAGTAATTTGCCGATGAAAAGACAAGATTTAATAAAAGTTATACTCTGTTCCATTTTGGATCTAATTTTAATTCCCTGCCTTGCCATCTCGGGTGAATTCAGGGTCACACCGATCCGCTTAGATTTTGACAGAGGAACAAAGAGCGGAGTGATAACCATTGTCAATGAAGGAAGCGATAAACTCAATGTCCAGATGAAGGCCTTTGAATGGACCCAGAATACTGAGGGAAAGGATCAATATACTGAAACGAACGATCTCATCTTCTTTCCAAGGATTATGTCTCTTGAAAAGGGTGAAGAAAAGATCTTGAGGGCTGGAATCAGGATTCCGGCCACAACGAAGGAGAAGACCTATCGTCTATTCATAGAAGAGATCCCAGAACCCAAAAAGGCAGAAGGGGTAAACGTGGCCATTGCCATCCGATTCGGGGTTCCCATCTTTGTCAAGCCCTTGAAGGAAGAGGTCAGGGGTGAGATTGAAAAACTCGAACTCTCCAAAGGGGTTTTGAATATCGTAATAAAAAATAAAGGCAATACCCATTTCATCATTCAGTCGATCGGGATTAAAGGGAAAAATGCAAAGGGAGAAGAGCTCTTCTCAAAAGAGCTTAGTGGCTGGTATCTCTTAAGCGGGGTTTCAAGGGTTTATACCCTCTCTGTCCCTCAAGAATCCTGTAATGATCTGACAAAAATTGACCTTGAGGTCAAGGCAGATCGATTAACCTTAAACGGCAAATTGGATGTCGATCAGGCAATGTGCTTACCTTAATATCTTCTTATTTTTTTTCTACCTTTCCCACCCCCACCTCGCAGAAGGTGGAGAGATGGCCATTCTAAAAATCATCCTGAATCAAGAAGAGAAAGGTGAGTTTTTCGTCCATGTGACAGAGGATGGGGATTTCCTCATCCGGGTTGAGGATCTGAAAGGGATGGGGGTTTCAGAAATCCGTGGAAACATCTCAATTCTCGAAGGCGAGGAATTTGTTTCTCTCAGGTCAATGGAAGGGCTCAAATCCGTTTTTGACGAAAAAAAGCTGGCGCTCGAACTGACCGCTGACCCACGAATCCTTGCCAAAAAGATTTTTAATCTCCGGTTTCCCAGACAGACCAAAGTCTTCTACCCAAAAGATACAGGAGGGTTTCTCAATTATAACCTTACCTCTTATGCAGGAGACTCCTTAAGATATGACCGAACCTTCTTCACCAACCAATTGGGCTTTCGATGGTGGGATCTGCTCTTTTTTTCAGATTCTTCCTACTCCCAGAGAAAGGGAGAGGGAGCAGAATTCGTGCGGCTGATGAGCAACCTCACCTATGATCGGAGGGAGGATCTAAAGAGGATTGTATTGGGAGATTTTTTTGCCTCCTCAGGAGACCTCGGAAGCACGGTCAATATGGGAGGGGTGAGTTTTTCAAAGAATTATAAGATCGATCCCTATTTTATCACCTTTCCAGAAATCGATTTCTCAGGCATGGCCTCGCTTCCCTCAGAGATAGAAATTTACAGGGATGGAGTCCTGATCAGAAAGGAAAGGGTTTCACCTGGAAGTTTTGAACTCAGAGACATCCCAACCTATGCGGGCTCGGGCCTTATTGAGATCGTTCTCAAAGACCCCTTTGGAAAGGAAGAAAGGATCAGGTTACCCTATTACTTCTCAGATACCCTCCTCAAGAAAGGACTTCATGAATATAGTTACAATGCAGGTTTCTTAAGGGAGGATTTTGGAACGGTGAGCAATCAATATAAAAATTTTGTTTTTTTAGGAACTCATCGTTACGGAATCAGTGATTCTCTGACCGCAGGAATCCGGGCAGAGGCCTCAAGAAAGGTTTATAATCTTGGCCTCTCCTCCACTTTTTTAATCCCTTGGCGATTGGGGATCATCAATACCTCTTTGGCCTGGTGTGATTCTGAAGGGAGAAGGAATGGGATCGGTGGTTCTGTAAATTACATTTATCTCGGAAGAAATCTATCCTTCAATTTTCGGCTCAGCAGCTTTACCAGGGACTATTCCAATATCGCTCTCGAGACAACAAAAGAGAGAACAAAATATGAGTTAAGTGCAGGGGCAAGTTATTTCTCCTCTTTATTAGGATCTTTTTCTCTGGGGGCTTCAACCACCAAGAGGCATGTTGGAGCCGATGCAAAATCAATCATTGCAGGATACTCAAGAAAGATCACCAATCAATCCAATCTTATGGCAACTTTTAAGAGGGATCTCGAAAGCAATGTGAGCGAGTTCATGGTTGGACTGAATTACTATTTCAAGTATGGGATCACAGCATCTTCAAGCTATCAGAAGTTAGATAAGATTTCGAGGGAGAGGATTCAAGTGATGAAGAATCTCCCGGTGGGTGAAGGATTTGGAGGAAGAGCCTCTTTTGAGGCCAATCAGGTGGATCCTAAAAATTATAATAACTACAACCTTCAGCTACAATACAATGCCAAATATGGCCAATACATGGGTGAATTCTTAAGCACAAATCATTTAGAAACTTATTCCCTCACAGCAGCAGGGGGAATTACCTTTGTCAAAGATTCTCTTAATCTTACAAGACCTGTGAGGGATAGTTTTGCAGTGGTGAAGGTAGGAGATCTGGAAGGGGTTCGGGTCTATTTGAACAATCAGGAGATGGGTCGAACCAATGGATCAGGAAAGGTGCTCATCCCCAACTTAGGATCCTATTATGAAAACCAGATCTCAATCAATGATAAGGATATTCCCATTGAATATCAAATCAGCGATGTTTTGAGGTATGTCTCTCCCCCTTTAAGGAGCGGTTCGTATATTGAATTTACAGCCACCAAGATCCAGAGCTTTTTCGGTAGTCTAAAGCTGAAGCATGAGCAGGAGATTAAACCCCTTGAATATATTGAGGTTAGGCTGACGGTCGATGGGAAAGAGCTTGTCATCCCAACAGGTAAAGGTGGAGAATTCTATTTTGAAAATATAAGGCCAGGGAAGTACCGAGGTGAATTTAAGTATTTGGAAAAAACCTATTTTTTTAATATAATCATACCCAAAAGCGATGAGCTGATGGTTGATCTCGGAGAGATCATCTGTGAATAGGAAATAGAGGCATAAATATTGCAGTAATTAAATTAATGGAGTGAAAAATGAATCGAAAAATTCTAATCATATTGATCTTATTGCTTTTTATCTTTCATATCGATAGGGCCTTTTCTCAAGGATGTACCATCAATGTCACTCCTATCAATTTTGGCAATTATGACATGTTTTCAAGTCTTCCTCTGGATTCAACTGGCACGATCACGATCCATTGCATAGAAGTGGTGTGGGCTGAAGTGGCATTGGGGGTAAGTTCATCCTCTGGGACTTTTAATCCAAGGAGGATGAAACGCATAGGAGGAAATGACCTTTTAGACTATAATATTTATACAACCCCGGCGAGGACTGTGATCTTTGGAGATGGGACAGGAGGAACTGAGACCCTAAGAATCCATAAACCTCCTGGAACCCCAAGGCCAGAGCCCTGGAGTAGCACCGTGAGCATTTATGGTCGAATCCTTCCTCATCAGGATGTCTCCGCAGGCACTTATTCAGACACCCTTACCGCTACGGTCACTCCTTAAAATGCTATAAGGAGTACCCATAAATTGATAAACGATTCCGAATGGATCCCCCTCTTGGAAACTTCATCTTGCCCTCCATTGGAAAATAGGACTCCGTTAGGTATAATGAATAAGATGAAAGAGAGGGTTTGCCTGGTTAGTCTTGGGTGCCCAAAAAATTTGGTTGACTCTGAGGTGATCCTCGGCCTCCTCACAAAAAAGGGGTATCTAATCACCACCGATCCCCTGAGGGCTGAAATTCTCATTGTCAATACATGCTCTTTTATTGAAGAAGCCACCAAGGAGGCCATTGAAACCATTCTCCACCTCTCCCACTATAAGAAAGAGGGCCGTTGCCGTCTCCTCGTTGTTTCAGGATGTCTTCCCCAGCGATATGGAACAGTCTTAGAAAGGGAATTGCCAGAGGTCGATCTCTTCGTGGGTACGGGAGAATTTCATAAACTCCCTGACCTCTTATCCCAGAGAAAGAGAAGAAAGAGTTACCTCTCCCAACCCTCATTTATTTATAACGAAAGAACCCCTCGAATTCTCTCAACCCCTCCCTTCCTCGCTTACTTGAAGATCGCTGAGGGATGTTCTAATTCCTGCACCTTCTGCACCGTTCCAAAGATTAGAGGTCCTTACCGAAGCAGAAAGATTCGTTCTATCCTCAACGAGGCCAAACAACTTGCGGACCGTGGGGTTCAAGAAATCATCTTGATCGCCCAAGATACCACGGCTTATGGGAAGGATCTTGGGGATGGAACCAGTCTCGAAAAACTTTTAAATGCTCTGGTCAAAATCGATGGATTCCGTTGGATTCGAATCCTCTACTCCTATCCAAGGGATGAGAACTTCTCAGAAGGACTTCTCGAACTCATGGCCCATGAAAAAAAGATCTGCCCTTATCTTGACCTTCCTATTCAGCATATTGATGATGAAATACTTAAACGAATGGGAAGAAGGGTGAAGAGCAGTGAAATTCGAAATCTATTAGAAAGAATCAGAATTGCCATCCCCTATATCAGTTTACGATCCACCCTTATCGTTGGATTTCCAGGGGAAAAAGAAGATCAATTTCAAAGGCTCTTAAATTTCGTTAAAGAAATGAAGTTTGATCACCTTGGTGCCTTTAAATATTCCTCTGAGGAAGGAACCCCTGCATCTCGTCTCCCAAACTCTATTCCTGAGAAAGTGAAAGAGGAACGATTAAGAAGCTTGATGGAGATCCAGAAAAAGATCTCTCTCAAAAAATACCAACAAATGGTGGGACAAAAGAAATTAGTTCTCGTAGACGGAGCACAACAAGAAAAAGGAATTTCTCGAGGAAGGCTTCAAACTCAGGCTCCTGAAATCGATGGGTCCGTTTATCTGAAAGGCAAAGCCTCCTTAGGGGATTGGGTAGAGGCCAAAATCACTCAGGCCCTTCCTTATGATTTATTTGCTCAGATTGAAAAAATTCTTCCCTAATCGATTCTAATTTGATCGATCTCTTAATTTCTATTTTTTCTTAAAACCTTTTTTCCGGAGATGAGGGATCAACCCCCCATCCTCGATCAACTCTTGCATAAAAGGAGGGATCGGTTTTGCAAAGAATCGTTTTTGCTGAGTGAGATCAAAGATCTCTCCTGTGGTTAGATCCACTTGAATCTGGTCGCCATCCTGAATCTCCTTTGAGGCCTCTTGAGACTCAAGGAGGGGAAGCCCCTGATTAAATCCATTTCGGAAGAAGATTCGAGCAAAACTCTCTGCGATGATGCAAAAGATTCCTGCAGATTTCAAGGCCAGGGGAGCATGTTCCCGAGACGATCCACAGCCGAAATTTCTTTCTGCAATCAAAATATCACCTGGTTTGACCTCTTTCGGAAACTCAGGCCGCTCATTCTCCATCACATGTTTGGCCAGTTCTCCTCCATCGGTCAAATTGAGATAACGAGCAGGGATAATGGCATCTGTATCGATATCTGAACCAAATTTCCAAACTCTTCCTTCGATCTTCATCTCATTTTCCATAACCCCTAAACCCCCTGGATCCTCTCTTCATGACTTCATCAGGATGGCAGATCCTCCCCTTGACCGCACTGGCTGCAGCCACTGCTGGACTTGCAAGATAGACCTCGCTCTGGGCATGTCCCATCCTTCCACGAAAATTTCTGTTGGTGGTTGCCAATGCCCTTTCCCCTTCAGCTAAGACGCCCATATGGCCTCCGAGACAGGGACCACAAGTGGGCGGACTGATGACCGCCCCTGCTGAAAGAAATATTTCAAAGAGACCTTCCCTCATGGCCTGATGGTAAATCTCTTGAGTGGCAGGAATAATGATCAGTCTCAATGAGGGGGCAATCTTTTTCCCCTTTAAAATCCGTGCAGCCACTCGAAGATCCCCAAGACGGCCATTGGTACAAGACCCAATGACCACCTGATCAATCTCAATCTTTCCAATCTCCCTGACATCTTTGGTATTTGAGGGAATGTGGGGAAGAGAGACCTGGGGAAAGATCTGGGTGACATCAAATTCGCGTATCTCTTTATAGCTTGCCTCAGGGTCACTATAATAGGTCCGATAAGGTCGTTGGGCCTTCTTCTGAATATAAAATAGGGTGACCCTGTCAGGTTCAATGATTCCACTCTTTCCCCCTGCTTCAATGGCCATATTGGCCATTGTAAATCGATCTTCCATGGGCATTGTCCGGATAGCTTCTCCTGAGAACTCCATGGCCTGATAGAGCGCTCCATCCACACCGATTTGACCAATGGTATAAAGGATGAGGTCCTTTCCAGATACCCAGGGATTCAAATTTCCATAGAAGACAAATTTGACACTTTCTGGAACCTTGAACCAAAGCCTTCCTGTTGCCATCACTGCGGCAAGATCCGTGCTACCCACCCCGGTGGAAAAGGCTCCGAGGGCGCCGTAAGTGCAGGTATGACTATCTGCACCAATGATCACCTCTCCTGGAAGGACCAACCCCTTTTCAGGAAGAAGGGCGTGTTCGATTCCACACTGGCCAATCTCAAAATAATGGGCAAGGCGTTGGGCCTTGGCAAATTCTCTGAGAACCTTACATTGTTCTGCAGAGAGAATATCTTTGTTTGGAGTAAAGTGATCAGGAATCAGGGCGATTCGATTCCGATTGAATACCTTCTCAGCTCCCATTTCCTGAAAGGCTTGGATGGCCAGAGGTGCAGTGATATCATTTCCAAGGGCAAAATCTACCCGTGCCTCAATGAGATCGCCTGGAAAGACTTCTTTCTTTCCCGCATGAGAAGCCAAAATCTTTTCAGTAATGGTCATCGGACGCTTTGTCTTCATACTCTCCTTTACATCCCAACCAATTTTCGTTTTTTAAATTCCATTTTGTTCAGGGCATTGATATAAGCCTTGGCGCTGGCAACGATGACATCGGTATCCGCACCCTGGCCAATCACCGTTTGGCCCTTCTCTTCCAACCTTACCGTGACCTCTCCTTGAGCCTCTGTTCCTCCTGTGATGGCATTGATGGCAAACTGAAGGAGCTTCGATTTGGTTCGGGTGATCTTCTTAATGGTTTTGAAAGTCGCATCCACCGGTCCATCTCCAAATCCTGCCTCCTGAATCAACTTTCCATCCACCTCCATCTTGACCGTGGCGGTAGGAACGGTAATGTTTCCTGCGATCACATTGAGATAGACCAGTTTAAATCGATGGGGGATTCGGAGAACCTCTTCCACAACAATTGACTCAATATCTTCATCATAGATATCCCGTTTCTTATCTGCCAATTGTTTAAATCGATTGAAGGCCTTCTCCAGATCCTGTTCTGAAAGCTCATATCCAAGGTCCCTTAACCTCTCCCGAAAGGCATGTCGACCTGAGAGTTTCCCGAGGATCAAAGAAGATTTTGGGATTCCAACAGTTTGTGGGGTCATGATCTCATAGGTCAATTTCTCTTTTAATATCCCATCCTGATGGATTCCAGACTCATGGGCAAAGGCATTCGCTCCTACAATCGCTTTATTGGGTTGAACCACCATGCCTGTGATCTTAGAGACCAACCGACTGGTTGCAAAAATGTGTTTTGGATTAATTCGGGTATGGAAGTCGAATAAGTCCTTTCTTGTACGGATGGCCATGACGATCTCTTCAAGAGAGGCATTCCCCGCCCTTTCTCCAATCCCATTGACCGTACATTCAATCTGCCTTGCCCCATTCTGAATGGCTGCAAGGGAGTTGGCCACGGCCAGACCGAGGTCATTGTGACAATGGACGCTCAGGGTGACCCTTTCCATCCCCCTCACCTTTTGCCTCAGGGTTCGAATGAGTTCTCCAAATTCTGAAGGGATGGCATACCCCACGGTATCAGGAATATTGATCGTAGTCGCTCCTGCCTGAATCGCCGCTTCGATCACAGCAGAGAGGAATTGAATATCGCTTCGGGTGGCATCCATTGCCGAGAACTCCACATTGGGGGTGTAACGTTTAGCCCTCTTTACAGAATCAATAGCAATTTTAATGACCTCTTCCTTCGATTTTTTTAGTTGATGTTTAAGATGAATATCAGAGGTGGAAATAAAGGTATGAATTCGGGGAAACTTGGCCTTCTTAATCGCCTCCCAGGCTCGATCAATATCCTGAGGATTGGCCCTGGCCAGGGCAGCCACTTCAGACCGAATGATGGTTTGAGAAATGGCCCTGACGGCTTCGAAATCTCCTTCTGAAGAGATGGGAAACCCTGCCTCAATCACATCCACATTCAGTTTCTCCAACTGCTGTGCAATCCTGACCTTCTCCGCAATGTTCATGGTGGCGCCTGGGGATTGCTCTCCATCCCTCAAGGTCGTATCAAATATCTTAACCGTCTCACTCATCCTGTCCAATCTCCATTAAAGATTTTTATTATCTCCTGAAAAAACTCTTTCTCCTCCCTTAACTTCATTTCAATTCGTAGGGATTTAAGAGGCAGTTGGCTGAGATTAAATTTAACTAATTTTACCATATCTTTCTCGGTTGTGACAATAAAATCTGCTCCCTTACTTCTTTCTTCGATAAGAGTTAAATCCTTCACAGAATAACGGTGATGATCAGGAAAGGTCATCTCACATACAATCTCCATCCTGCATTTCTTCAATAGGAGAGAGAAGTATTCAGGGTGAGCAATCCCTGAAAGGGCAAGGATCCTCTTCCCCTCATAAAGATAAAGATCCTCCTGCTCCCCCCAAAAATTCACCAAGCCTATAGGCTCAAAATCGCTATGAAAGATCTTGGATGCAGGATGGATCTGATATATTTTTTGGATTAATCTCTGATGATTCTGTCCATCCTCCCATTTGGTAAAGATGAAAAAATGGGCCCTGCAGAGATGGGAGAGGGGTTCCCTCAATATCCCTCTGGGCAGGAGGTGACCGTCTCCAAACCCGATGTGTGAGTCGATGAGCAGAATATCGAGGTCTCGATGAAGCTTAAGGTGCTGATAGCCATCATCCAGTAATACGGCCTGGACCCCAAATCGTTGAAGGGCAATCTGACCCATCACGAATCGATCTTTCCCGATCAGGACAGGAATACCTTTACACCTTTTAGCCATGAGAAAGGGCTCATCTCCTGATTCTTCCGGGGTGAGAAAGATGGTTTGACCATCACTGACGATCGGGCCTGAAGCCTTTTCTCCTTTATAGCCTCTGCTCAATATGGCTGTTTTAATCCCTCTCTCCATCAATCTATTGGCAATGGTCATGGTTAAAGGGGTCTTTCCTGTTCCTCCTACCGTGATATTTCCAATACTGATAACAGGGCATGGGAGGGTTTTCCTTTTTAACAACCCATAAGCGTATAAGCGTGCCCTTGTCCAGACTGCCCCTCCATATGGAAGGGAGAGGAGGAAGAGTGGAAAGAGTGCCACTCTCTCTCTAAAAGACTTTTCTTTTTTGGAAAGAATTTGATCAAGACGCCTCATCTCAAACTCAGACTTCAGACCACCTTCTCCATTCCAAACCCTACCTTCTGACCTGGTGTAGAAAGGGTCGGATTTCCTCCATGGTTCTTTCCGTTGCGCCCTGATGTCTTTTAAGAAACCGATAGCCTCTCTCTCCTACCCCTCTGCAGGCCTCATCATCCGAAAGGAAATGTTTCAATTTTAAGAAGAGATCCTCTTCCCCTGTGACCGAAATGGCCCCTCCAGCCTGGATGAGATGTCGAGAGATTTCTAAAAAGTTAAACATATAAGGTCCAAAGAGCACGCATTTTTTAAAAAAAAGGGGTTCAAGGGGATTGTGTCCACCAATCGGGACAAGACTCCCACCAATAAAGACTACACTTGCAAGACGATAGAGGCTCATCAATTCACCCATTGTATCAAGGAGGATCACCTCGGGTGGCTCGGGTTTAGAGGATTGGGGATTCAAAACCATGGAAGTCTTTCTTTGCCATGAGAAGGACTCCCTTCTTAACAGCCTCTCCACCTCCTCTAATCGTTCAAGATGTCTTGGGGCGAGTATGAGGGTAAGGGGAGGATTCTCTTCTTTCAATTTTTTAAAGAGATGAACCAAAATCTCTTCTTCTCCAGGGTGAGTGGATCCTGCAATAAGAACCTTTTTCTTTCCATCCATATTGAGGAGCTGAGCCATCTGGTCTGCAATCCCTGTGGAGGAAGGAGGAATCCTCTGATCAAATTTTAAATTTCCCACCACTCTTGTTTTTTGAGGCTCTCCCCCAATCTCGATGATTCGTTTTCGATCTTCCTCCGTTTGCATGAGAAAGAGAGAAACATATTTTAGACATTCTTTGAACAAAAATCTTAGATAAAGATATCCTCGAAATGATCTTTGGGAAATCCTACCATTGAAAAGGATCATGGGGATTTGATGTTTTCCACAAAAACGTAATAGGTTCGGCCATAGTTCTGTCTCTGCGATAAGGAAGAGACCAGGGTTGATTTTTTCGATGGCTATCCTTAGGAAGAAAGGATGGTCTATGGGTAGGAAAAGGACTCGATCTATTTCTGGTAGAGAGGTCTTTGCGGTCTCATTTCCCATAGCAGTCATCGTCGTTAAAACGATATTTACCCCTGGAAATTCTTTCTTAATCCTCTTAATCATTGGAGCAGAGCAGAAGACCTCTCCAACCGATGCCGCATGAACCCAGACATTCTTTTGAGCCAAAAGGCCTTTGAAAAATCCCATTCGTTGGGAAAGAGCCATTCGAAACTGTCTTTGGATGAGGCTTCTTGCCAAAACATAGGGGGAAATAAGGAGAAGAAAAAATGTAAGGAGGAAATTGTAAAATAGATATATCATCCATATAATCTAACAAAAAACAACCCTTCCAATCAAGTAATCCAAAATACCTGGATCAGGCCCTCCCTTAAAGGATTGAAAGATTCAGATTGGATTCCCCTGAAGGTGTTTTGGCATTCCCCAGTCTCTATTTATGAGACATTCCCGCAAGGAGGAGGTTAAGGGGAATCAAAATAATGGTCAGCCCAATGGGTCAATTCATTGAGACGTTTCTCAAGAAGGATCCTTTTCTCTTCAAGGTGGGTTCTGTCTCCCTCTGGATCCACATAAATCGGTTCTCCCCAGATGAAAACCCCTCTTGAAAAGGGGTAGGGGAGGAGAAATTGATCCCATGTATTAAAAATCTTCTTCTTCGAGGCGCTGAAGGTTAATGGAAGGATCGCCCTCCCAGTCAATTTGGCCAATTCAATCACACCCAATTGAACTTGATACCGTGGACCCCTTGGCCCATCTGGAACAATAGCAATATCCGAACCCTCCTGTAAGGTCTTCACCATCTCTTTAAATGCAGAGAAACTCTTTTTATGGGTCGATCCAGAGATCGGATTGAATCCAAATCGGATCAGAGCCTTTCCGATAATCTGGCCATCGCGATGGGGGGAGACAAGAAAGCTCAATCTTTTCCCTTTATAAACAAGAGGCATCATGAGAAGCCTTCCATGCCAGAAGGCACCAATGGCTGAAACCCCTTTTTCCCAAAATTCTCTCGGGATCTCAGGATGGATCACCTCAAAATGCATGGTGAAAGATAGAGATTTCACAGTCCAATAGGCTAACCATGGCCCTAGCCAAGCCACCAACTTCTTCTTCAAAGGCTTAAGAAACATCTCTTCTAAATCTGGAATTTGGAGTGCGGACTCAGAGTGTTGAATCGAATTTTTTATAATGTCTCATCAGGATTTAGTAAACTCTTTTGACCTTCGGTGCGGTCCAGACCCTCCTCCCATCATCCTTGAACTGAAGATCGTAGAGGCGGCGATATTCCCCATTGAGAGCCATCAACTCCTCATGAGTCCCCTCCTCCACAATTCGACCCTCAGAAAGGACAACGATCCGATGGGCATTCCGAATGGTGGAGAGACGATGGGCAATGACAAAAACCGTCCTCCCTTTCATCAATTCTTCTAAGGCCTTTCGAACCTCTATTTCAGAATCAGAATCGAGGGAGGAAGTGGCCTCATCCAAAATCAATATCGGGGCATTCTTTAAAAGGGCCCTGGCAATGGAGATCCGCTGCCGTTCCCCTCCTGAAAGCTTTACTCCTTGCTCACCAATGATCGTTTGGTATCCTTGGGGAAGCCTCTGAATGAACCCATGGGCATTGGCTGCCTTGGCGGCTTCAATCACCTCTTGATCGGAACACTTCATATTGCCATAGGCGATATTGTTTCTAACCGTATCATTGAAAAGGATGGTCTGTTGGGTCACCAAAGCGATCTGATCCCTGAGGGATTTCAAGGTAACTTTTCGAATATCATAATCATCAATATAGATTTGTCCACTTTCCACATCATAGAATCTGGGTAAAAGATTGACCAATGAGGTCTTGCCTGCCCCGCTCATTCCCACCAGGGCAATCACTTCCCCAACCCTTACCTGAATGGAGATATCTTTAAGGACAACCTCTTCATCATACTTAAAAAAGACCTTTTGAAATCTGATCCCTCTCGAGATGGGTGGCAGAGGAACGGCCCCTTCCTCTTCCTGCACCTCTGGAAGGGTATCAAGAAGTTCAAAGACCCTCGCTGCAGCAGCCAAGCCCTCCTGAACCTCTAAGTTCACCTTACTCAGATCTCGAATCGGGGCATAAAGCATGAGAAGGGCAGCCAAAAAAGAACCAAAAGACCCAGGACTGATCTCTCCGGAGATGACCCGATACCCTCCTACCCAGATGATCCCAGCTACACCGATCCCCCCCAACAATTCCATCAAGGGGTGGGAAAGGGCTCTGATCTTCACTCGTTTGAGGACGATCCTGAAGTATCGATCATTCTCCTCGGAAAAGCGGCGATTCTCATAGTCCTCCATATTAAAGGCCTTGACAATCCGATTCCCTGTGATCGTCTCATGGAGGAAGGTGGTGATGGAACCCATCCGCTGTTGGCTCTTTCGACTGAATTTCCGAAGTCTCCTTCCAAATTCTTTGATTGGAAAGACGGCTAAGGGAAAGATGATAAAGGCAAGAAGGGCAAGTTTCCAATCTCGGTAAAGGACCACACCAATCAGCCCGAGGATGGTAAAACTATCCTTAAGAAGACCGGTGATGGTATTGGAAACAGATCCTTGAATGAGATTGACATCATTGGTGATCCGGGAGATAAGAATCCCTGTAGGGGTCTTGGTGAAGAAAGAAAGGGAAAGGGTTTGAAGATGGGAATAGAGTTTCTCTCTGAGATCAGCCACGACCCTGAGACCTACAAAATTCATGAAATAGGCTTGGCCGTAATCGAAGAACCCTTTGAATAAAAAAAGGAGGATGATGGCAACAGGAAGAATCAGGAGCATCTCCATATCTTTTTTAAGGAAGAGCTCTTCAAGATGGAGCTGGATGATGAGATTCTTGACCACAGGAGGAATCCCTTCCCTTTTGAGAAAAACCCCATCGAGGACAGGTTTGACAAGGAACGCCTGTGCTGCGGTCAGGAGAGAGACAAAGATCATACAGACCATTGCGAAGGCCAATCTGATCCAATAGGGTTTTACTAATCTGAGAAGCCGGCGATAGAGGGACATTTTAAGAACAAATCCCCATGATCAATGTTATTCTTTATGGTATCATATCTCTCTCTCTTACATCAAGGAGAGGACAATACGGGCTGCTCTTTGGGAGGCTCCTGGTTCTCCGAGTTTATTTCGAACTTCGTCCATTTGTACTTTCATCTTTTGATTCACCAGAGGGTCCTTTAAAATCCGAAAGGCCTCCTCTGCAATCCTTCTCGGATCGACCTCTTTCTGAATGAATTCCGGGGCCAGGGCTCTTCCGGCCACCAAATTGACCAATCCAATATGATCCACCTGCACCAACGCTCTTCCAATCCAGTAAGAGAGTAAAGACACTTTATAAATAATGATCATAGGCTTCCCCAAAATGGCCCCTTCAAGAGTCGCTGTGCCTGAGGCCGTGATCAAAAGTTCAGAGAGGTTCATCGCATCATAGGTCAATCCTTCCACGACCTTCAATGGAAAAGAGAGAGCTTCAATTTTGGATGATAAATTCATTTTCGAAAGGCCTGGGGCAAGGGGGAGGATAAATTGTAGATCAGGGATCTCTTGATGAAGAAGTTGGGCTGTTTTTAAAAGTGGAGGAAGTAATCTTTGGACCTCGTGTTTTCGACTCCCAGGAAGTAAACCGATGGTTCGGCGTGTTGGATCCAGACCAAATTTTTGATAGGCCTGCTCCAAAGAGAGTTTGGGCCTTACAATATCGATCAAGGGATGACCAACCCACTCGACGTCAACCCCTGCCGCTTCATAGATTGGCACCTCAAAAGGAAATAGGACCACCATCTTTCTTACCCATCTGGCAATCAACTGCACCCTTTTGGATCTCCAGGCCCAGACCTGAGGACTGACATAGTAAAGAATCGGGATTCCTTTGGAGTGGGCTATTCTGGCAAATCTGAGATTAAAATCAGGAAAATCAATGAGAATGATGAGATCAGGTTTTTCTTGATCGAGAGCCCTTTTCAACCCCCGAAGAGCGTTATAGATGGAATTCAATTTTAAGAAGACCTCGGTGATCCCCACTACAGACAGAGAATGTGACGGGTAGAGGATTTTCATTCCTCTCTTTTGCAACCCTTCTCCTCCCACACCCAAGAATTGAATTTCTGGATCTAAGTTTTGGATGGCTTCAACCAGATGGGATCCGAGGAGATCTCCTGAGGCTTCTCCTGCAATCAACAGGATCTTCTTTGTTCTCATCTCATCCCTGCTTCAGTGAGGAGTGGGCATGAATCTCCTTTTGGATCTGTAAGGCAAGTTCTAATGTCTTCCGGCCATCTAATCCTGAGACCCTTGCTTTCTCTCGCTTCCTAACGCTCTGAAGAAAGGACAGAAGCTCGGCTTTCAGAGGATCGATCTTTTGAACGGGGATCTCCTCTGTCATCATTGTAGGATTTTCTTCACCCTTCAGAGGGACAACCTTCTTTGAAACAGAGAGTTTTTGGAAAAGATAGTCAATCGAAATGATCCCCTCAGGTTGAAAAATAAGGGTCTTCCGAACCTTCTCTTGAGAAACCCGACTAGCGATCAGATAGGCAATGCACCCATTTTCAAATTCAAGAAAAGCATGGGCAATATCTGAATAAGAAGTCAGAAAAGGAATACCGATGGCCCGAAGTTTCCTTACTTTTGAATCCACCAGGCTTAAAATAATATCAAGATCATGAACCATCAGATCTAATACCACGTCCACTTCGGTTCCCCTTCCGGTGAACGGACTCAAACGACGGGATTCAATCAATAGAGGATTTTTCAACCTCCCTTCCATCCCTAAAAGAGCTCCATTGAACCGTTCTAAATGGCCGATTTGGAAAATCAGCCCTTTCGATTCTGCCAATTCGATCAGCTCATCAGCTTCCTCAAGGGTATTCGAGATGGGTTTTTCAAGGAATACATCAATCCCGCGGAGAAAGAAATCTTTTGCAATGGGATAATGGGAGGGAGTGGGAACGGCAATGCTCACCGCTTGAACCTTATTGAAAAGATCGGTATGATGGAGGAAGGATGGAATTCGGTATTGCCTTCCAATTTCCTGAGCCCGGAGGGGATTGATATCGGCCACCCCCACCAATTCCACATCATCAATCTCCACATACTTTTCCACATGGAATTGGCCAAAGTAACCGACACCCACGACACCGACTCTGATTTTTTCCACTTAACGACTGATCCCTCTCTTCGATTGCTGGATGAATTGGAGGAGGTGTTGGACCTCTGGGGTTTGGGCGATCTCATCCTCTCCGACCTTTTTAATCGCTTTCTCCAGGGTGAGGGCAGAGCGGAAGATGATCCGGTAAGCCTTTTTAAGGGCGTTCATGGTCTCCTCTGAGAAGTTTGCTCGTCTGAGGCCAATCGTGTTGAGTCCAAAGAGTTTTGCCCTATCCCCTTGGGCTTTGGTATAAGGAGGGATATCCATGAGAACCCCAGTGAGGCCTCCAATGATGGCATAAGTCCCTACCCGACAGAATTGGTGAATGGCAACCAGTCCGCCGATGACCGCCCTGTCCTCAATGATGATATGCCCCCCTAAGGTGGCTCCATTGGCCATGACAATCTGATTTCCGATTTGACAATCATGAGCCACATGGGAGTAGGCCATGAAAAAATTATCATTTCCTATCACGGTCTTTCCTCCCCCCTTAGGTGTTCCTCGATGGAGGGTAACAAATTCTCGTATGATGTTGTGATCACCAATATGAAGAAAGGTCTTCTCTCCTTTGAAGCCTAAGAATTGAGGGGCCTCTCCAATGGAGGCAAATTGAAAAATCCGGCATCCCTTTCCAATTCTCGTCCCTTCTCGGATGACGACATGGGGTCCGATTTGGGTCCCCTCCCCAATAAAAACCCCCTTCTCAATCACTGTATAGGGGCCAATCTCAACCCCTTCACAAATCTCAGCTTTCGGATCGATAATTGCAGTTGGATGGATCATTTCCCCTCTCCTAACATGGCTAAGAGCTCAGCTTCGGCCACCAACTTTCCATCGACCAATGCCTTTCCTTTAAATCCCCATATCGATTGACGATGCTTGGTGATCTCTAATTCAAGACGGAGTTGATCTCCTGGAATGACAGGTTTTCTAAACCGGGCATTATCGATTCCCAAGAAGTAAACCGATTTTACTCGTTCCTCCTCAGGCATGGAATGGAATACAAGGACGCCCGCCGTTTGGGCCATGGCCTCAACAATTAAGACCCCTGGCATGATTGGACGATCTGGAAAATGTCCTGGGAAGAAGGGTTCATTATAGGTGACGTTCTTAATCCCTACAATTCGCCTCTCCGGTTCAACCTCAACAATCCGGTCCACCAATAGAAAGGGATAGGCATGAGGAAGGATCTTCATGATCTCTTTAATCTCTATCATCTACTTCTCCTTCTGGCTCAAAGAGAGCATCTCTTCAATCTGTTTCAATCGTTTCTCGATCTCAATGAGGCTCTTCCTCATCTCAGGTAGTTTCGGAAAGACAGTGATCGCCCTGAGAAATTCTCGGTGGGGTAAGGCAGGGCTTCCCAAGAACCCTTGATTTGCTGGCAGGTCATGAGTGACTCCAGATTGAGCTCCAACCATCACATTGTCTCCAATCTCAATATGCCCAACCACTCCGACTTGACCGGCTAAGGTGACATTGTTGCCGATCTTTGTAGAGCCCGAAATCCCTACCTGGGCAACGATAATGGAATCTTCTCCAATCGTGACATTATGAGCCACCTGGACTAAGTTGTCAATCTTGACCCCTCTTCGAATGACCGTTCTACCCAGGGTAGCTCGATCAATCGTCGTATTGGCACCAATCTCGACGTCATCTTCGATCATGACTTTCCCTACTTGAGGAATCTTCACATTTTTACGGCCTTCTTTAACATATCCAAATCCGTCGCTTCCGACAACCACCCCACTATGAAGGATGACCCTTTTGCCAATGAGAGTCCCGGAATAGATGGAGACATTGGGATAGAGAATCGAATCCTCCCCAATGGAGCAACCCTCTCCTACAAAGACCCCAGGATAAAGGGTCACCCGATCTCCAATGAGGCAGTGATCACCAATATAAACAAATGGATAGAGGGTGAGGTCCTTTCCCAATGTCGCTGTAGGACTGATCCAAGCCATCGAATCAATTCCCTTGGACTGATAGGGTCTATAAGAAAAGAGGGTAAGGATCTTCGCAAAAGCTAAATAAGGGTTGGTCACACAGAGAAGGGGCTTTTCTGCCTTGGTCACCTCCTTTGAGACAATGACTGCAGAGGCATTCGTTTCATTAAGTTTGGGCAGGTATTTTGGACTGGCAATGAAGGTGATCTCTTCAGATCGGGCCTCGTCAATGGAAGCCACCCCAGAGATTTCAATCTCTCCATCTCCGATCACGGTTCCATTCACAAATTCTGCCAATTCTCTAAGGCGTTTCTTCATCTTTCCACCTTAAGGTCATTTCAGGGCTTACTGAATAGGCTCTAAGTTTCAATGCCCTGATCCCTAAAAAATTACTTCTTCTGGGCATCAAAGAGTTTGATCACCCGATCAGTGAGATCGATCGATTTTGAAGAATAGAGCACAAAATTCTCATTCTTCACTAAAATAAAGGTAAACCCTTCATCGGCCCCCAATTTTTGGATCACCTTTTGGAGACCCAGCCCAATGCTCCGCTCCATCTCCAACCTCTTCTGATTCATCTCATTCTGTGAATCCTCAATCCACCTCTGGAATTCCTTCAATTTATTCTGGAATTCTTTTTCCTTAGCTACTCGGGCCTCGGAGCTCAACATCAGGCTCTGTTTATCAAGAGATTCCTTCATGACTTGGAGCTCTTTCTGTTTCTCATCATAAATCTTCTGCAACTTCTCTCCTTCTTTGGCAAGCAGCTTTCTTCCCTCAACCCCTGCCTGGCACTCATTCACCGCCCTTTGAACATCAATGAAACCAATCTTAATCTCTGCAGCCCATCCTGATCCGAGCCATCCAGCAAGAATGATCATCCCTAAAAAAAACGCCAACTTTTTCCCACACATTTTGAATACCCCTCCTATTTAATAGATTTAATCCTTAAACTCCTTAATAAACGGTTCCCATAGTAAAGTCAATTACATGCCTCTTTTCACCTGCCTTGGGGTTAAGGTTAAATCCAACATCGATATGAATGGGACCGAATGGAGAGAACCAACGGACGCCAAATCCTGCCCCTGTCTTGATGCCTCTATCCTTCTCAACATTTTTGACAGGTTTATGGTTTACGAGGGTATAACTCCTTTCATCCCCTACTCCCCATGCCTTCCCGATATCCCAGAACAGAGCACCCCTAAGACCAATCTCACGAGACAAAGGGAAGATAAATTCGGAGTTCAAGACGATCATCTTCTCCGCTCCGATTGGTTCTCGGTTCCGATCAAGAGGCCCGGCCATCCCGTACTCAAATCCACGGATGGTATGAAGTCCACCGAAATAGAATTTCTCATAAATAGGAAGCCTATTCTTTTTAACAAGGACGTATTCATACTCACCTGGATGATCGGGATCTTCAACCCTCTCCATCACGTCAACCTTACCTCCATACGGGAAGACCATCCCTCCTTTGGCTCGAAGGTTAAGGGTGGTATATAAAGGCAGGGGAAAAAACCAGCTGGTCTCTCCCACGACTTTCACGAAGTAGTTATCCCCTCCTAAAATGCCCCCTGCATTCTGAATGGAAAGGCTGTGTCTGGCTCCCCTTCGGGGATTGTAATAATCATCACGGGTATCAAAGGAGGGTGTAATTAAGATGGCACTGGTAGTCTTCTCTCCCCGCTGCTTCTGGATGTAGGATGAGGCATCAGAGGAGACATCATAGACCTTGATTTTTTCTAACTTGTACATCCCATCTAAACGGGTCTTTTCCGTCAGTTCCTTTCCAATACTGATTGACCCTCCAGCGGTCTTATAAGAATACTTATCAAAGACCTCCACATTTTCATGGTAAAGACTCAGACCGGCAGAGAAAGGATACCCTAAAAAGTAGGGATCTGTAAAGGCAAGTTTAAAATTCTGGGTCTTGGCCCCTAAGCTAAAGCTTAATAACCCATTATAACCATATCCCAAAAGATTACGATCAGAAATTGAGGCAGAACCTACAACACTCTCAATGGAACTATATCCCACTCCAAAGCTGATCGATCCTGTTGGAGCCTCTTCAACTTTTACATCGAGGTTGATCTTGTCCTCTGTACTTCCCCGGCTGGTAACCAAATTGACCTCTTTAAAAAAACCTGTCCTTCTTAATCGATCCTGACTTTTATTCATCTTTGAAACATTATAGAGTTCCCCTTCAGCCACCTGGAGTTCCCTCCGAATCACCTTGTCACGGGTCTTTGTATTTCCAACAATCTGGATCTTCTCAAAAGAGACCTGTTTCTTCTTTTCGATATCAAAGGTGAGGTGGACAAGAAGGTTCTTCGCATCCGTCACCGTCTCAGGAGTGATTTCTACATAGGCATATCCTTGGTTGGCGAATAGCTCGGTCAGGGTATTCACATCCTTTCGGATGGCTGTGTTACTATATACATCCCCCCTCTTCAATGTAATCGTCTTAAAGAGATCCTCCTTGGTGGTAAGCAGATCCCCTTTGAAATCGATTGTCCCAAAAGAATATCGGGGGCCTTCTGCAATCTCAATTTCAATTTGAATCTTTTTGGGGTTTGAGAGATCGATCTTAGGCTCAGAGATCTTTGCCTCCAGATATCCGTGATCAAAATAATAGGCACTGAGGAGTTGAATATCATTTTTAAGAACATCTTCATCTAAGATACCTGTCTTGGTGATGAAAGAAAGGATATTCCTCTGCTTGGTCATCATGGCCTTTTTCAATTGAGAGGATTTAATCTCTTTGTTTCCCTTGAACACGACTTTTTTGATGTGCCCTTTTGGACCTTCATGAATGATAAAGGTGATCAGGACCTCATTGGTTTCTAAGTAATCCACCTTCTCTTCTACCCGAACCCCATAATAACCCTTGGAGAAATAAAGTTTCCGAATCTGTTCTGAATTCTCTTTGACCTTTTCGAGGTTGAGAATAGATCGAGGGGGAAACGAAATCTTCTCTTTAATATCTTCCAACTTTACCTTCACATTCCCTTTGATGAGGACCTCTCGGATGGAAGGTTTTTCAAAGACGATAAAAATCACCTCTCTCCCCTGGGGGGTAGACTTAATATCAAGTTGAACATCTGTAAAATAACCCAAATTAAAAATGGATCGGAGATCCTCACGAACCTTCTCGATTGAAAAGGGATCCCCCACTTTGCTCTTGATCGCCCCTTGGATCACCCCTTCTTCAACCCTTACGTTTCCAAGGATCATGATTTTATAAATCGTCTCTTCAGCCCCCCAACCTCTCCCGATGAAAAGAAAAGAGAGAAGGATACAAAGTCCCATTCTCCTTATGACCATCTTAGACTCCTATCTGTTCCATGAAATCCAAAACCTTACCTCACCTATCCCCACGCCTTTCCATCGATGAGCTGGATCTGGCGTGACATCTTTTCAGCCAATCTCAGATTATGGGTCACTACAATGAGGGTGACCCCCTTGAGCTGATTAAGCTCTTGGAGAAGATCAAAGACTAATTCCCCTGTCTTCGTATCCAGATTCCCTGTAGGTTCGTCAGCCAAAAGCACCTTAGGTTCCAAAACCAAGGCCCTTGCCACGGCCACCCGTTGCTGCTCTCCTCCAGAGAGTTCACCCGGCTTATGGGTCATGCGATCTCTTAGCCCCACCAGAGTGAGAATCTCTTCTGCACGCTGAGCTGATTCCTTTGGGGAAATTCCCTGAATCAGACATGGCATCATTGTATTTTCTAACGCAGTGAATTCAGGAAGGAGATGATGAAATTGAAAGACAAATCCGATCTCACGATTTCGAAAGATGGCCAGGGCCTTCTCATCGAGGGTAAAGATGTCTTTCCCCTCGTACAGGACTTTTCCATGGGTCGGCCGATCCAGTGCCCCAAGGATATGGAGGAGGGTGGTCTTTCCCACGCCTGAAGCACCTACGATGGCTGCCTTCTCTCCCCGGGAGAAAGTGAGGTCGATGCCTTTGAGAACCTCTATCGCTTTGACTCCATTCCCATAGGATTTGAAAAGTTGTTGAACCTGAATCAGCTCTCTCAAACCATGGCCTCCCTGGCCTTCTGAATCGCTTCTTGAGATAAAAGCTCTTTAATTCGATAGAGGCGTTTTTGAGAAATCTCTCTCATCTTCGCCTGAAGATGAGGAAATTTGACAAGGCAAGCCTTCAGATCTTCCTGGGTCATCTCAAACAACTCTGTGGCGCAGAGGGCTTTTGCATTGGCCATCCGGGGTCTATCAAAGAAAGGTCCAATCTCTCCAAAAAAATTTCCACTCTCCAAAATTGCAATAGAAACCTTTCTTCCACGGGGGGTTTGGGTATAGATCTCCACCTCTCCACTCTTCACCATGTAGAGAGAGGTTGGCGGATCCCCTCCTTTAAAAATGAGGGTCCCTGCAGGAATCTGACGGATTTGAAGCCTTTTGATCACCTCTTCTCTCTCCGTTACCGTTAGGCATGAAAACAGCGGGGAGAGAGCAATAAAATTATCAAGGATACGTTCTTTAAAAAGATTTTGGAGGACTTCGTTCAATCTTGGATATCTCTCGGCGATGGAATGGAGTTTATCCCTTGTGAGCTCTAAGACCTCACATGCCTTAGTCGCCTTGACCGTAGCATGCCTTTTTTGATCGGTAAAGAAACCAAACTCCCCAAAGAAATCTCCCTCCCTTAGGTGACGTATTAAAACCTCTCTTCCTGTGGAGCTCTTTTTTGTAATGGCGACTTCTCCACGGCTAATGATGAAAAGAGAATCTCCGACCTCTCCTTCTTGACAGACCAGCTCATCCTTCGCATAGGTTTTACTTTGGATATGGGGGAGGAGGGACTGGAGCTCCTGTTCTTTTAGCTCTGAGAAGAGGGGAATATGGGGAAATGGAGGATAAGATCTCCCCTCCCTGGCTTTTTCTGAATAGAGTTGTGCCAACCGATCATTGATCTCTTGAGAGGAGGGATCGATCCTTAAAATCATTTTATGGATGGAAATGGCTTGAAGGAGGAATCCATCTTGAGCATAGGCCTCGGCTACTTTCCGATACTGTTGAACCGCCTCTTTCTTATGACCCAACCGTTCCAATAACTCGCCGATCTTCAATTGAGACCATAGGTCCTTGGGCTCTAACATACTATATTCTCTTAAATATTCGAGGGCCTTCTTCCAATCCCTATGGGCAAGAGATTGTTGGGCCTTCTTCTTAAGAGAGAACTTCTCTTTATTCATATCTCAATGCCTCAGCCGGATCGAGTTTGGAAGCCTTCCAAGAAGGATAGAGAGTGGCCAGAAGGCTGATCAGGATGGCCGTAAGGATGATCAGTCCCACATCCATTGGATTAATCTGGGAAGGAAATTTTTCAATGTAATAAATCTCAGGGGAAAGGATTTTAAACCCGAATAGGTTCTCTAAGAATTCGATCAATCTATCTAAATTAAAGGCCATCAAAAGTCCCACCCCGGTTCCGAGGGCTGTGCCAATCACTCCAATGACTCCCCCTTCGATGACAAAGATCTTCAGGATGCCTTTGGAGGTTGCTCCCATGGCTTTCAAAATGGCGATGTCTTTATTCTTTTCCATCACCACCATGATCAGGGTAGAGATGATATTGAAGGCAGCCACCAAGACGATGAGGACAAGAATGATAAACATAATGATCTTCTCCAGCTTTAAAGCGGAGAAGAGGTTTCGATTCATCTCCATCCAATCTTTGGTCCAGAATGGGAATCCTAATCTTTGACGAATCTCCTTTCCGATCCTCTTTACCTGATAGATATCATTGGTCTTGATTTCGATTCCTGTCACACGGGCATCCATATTAAAAAATTTCTGAGCACTTTCGATAGAGATATAAGAAAAGGTGGAATCAAACTCATACATTCCTGAATAAAAGATTCCCTTTACTCGGAACCGCTTCATTTTGGGCATCACCCCCATAGGGGTCATTGTTCCAAGGGGAGAAATCACCTGGATGGCATCATCTCGGGAAACCCCAAGGATTCTGGCCAATTCCGCTCCGAGGATGATACCCGGAAGATCATCCACTCCCTTCTTCAAATCCTGAAGATTACCTGATCTCATGTTGCGAGCCAATTCGGTCACTTTCCCTTCTTGGTCAGGATCAATCCCTTTGATCACACCCCCTGAAACATTGGTTGCGGAAGAAAGCATCACCTGATTGAATATAAAAGGAGCCGCAGAGACCACCCCTTTCACTTCAAGAACCTTCCTCATGGCCTCCTCATATTGATCCATCCCTTCCTGATCTGCCTTAAGGAGGATGAGGTGGGCCTGAGTGCCAAGGATCTTTTCTTTTAGGGTCTTTTGAAAACCACTCATCACTGCCAACACCACAATTAAGGTCATCACCCCCACCATCACCCCTATGATGGAGATGATAGTGATGATCGAAATAAAGGTCTGTTTCCTTTTAGCCTTAAGATATCTCAGACCGACAAACCACTCATACCTCATGATCTCTCCATCCGAAGCAAAGGAAAGAAGATGACATCTCGGATAGAAGGCACATCAGCAAGGAGCATGACCCAACGATCGATTCCAATCCCTTCACCCGCTGTTGGAGGCATTCCGAATTCAAGGGCTCGAAGAAAATCCTCATCAATCGTTAGGATTGAATCCGCCTCCTCCCCCTTTTCCTTCAACTGTTGAATAAAACGCTCCCGTTGGTCAAGGGGATCATTCAGCTCTGAAAAACCATTGGCAATCTCTCGACCTGCAATGAAGAGTTCAAATCGATCCACTAATTCAGGATTTTTGCCATTCCTTCGTGAAAGAGGTGAGACCTCAGTGGGATAATGGATGACAAAGGTAGGTTGAAGAAGAAAAGGCTCTACTTTTTCTTTAAAGAGATCAGCCAGAACCCGTCCATGGGAGATCCCCTTTTTCAATTCAAGACCTAGATCCTTGGCAACTTCGATCGCTTTGGAAAAATCCCTTAAAACGGCCTGGTCCAATTGACCATATTGGAGAAGGGATTCACAAAAACCGATCCTTCTCCAAGGAGGGGTAAAATCGATCTCTTTTCCCTGGTAGATCAAACGACATTGACCATGAACCTCTCTGACCATCGTGGAGAGAAGCTCTTCTGTCATTTCCATCATATCTTCATAGGTGGCATAACTCTGATAGAACTCGAGCATGGTAAACTCAGGATTGTGTAGGGTGGATATCCCCTCATTTCGAAAACAACGGTTGATTTCAAAGATCCTCTCAAGCCCTCCAATCACCAATCGTTTTAAGAAGAGTTCCGGAGCCACTCTCATATAGAGTTCCATATCTAAGGCATTATGGTGCGTCTTGAAAGGTTTGGCCGTCGCCCCACCTGGGATGGGATGAAGCATCGGGGTCTCAACCTCAATGAAATCCCTTTGGTTAAAGAACTCCCGAATCCTTTGAATCGCTTTAACCCGTATGAGAAAGGTCTCCTTAACCTTAGGATTTGAGATAAGGTCTAAATAACGTTGTCGATAACGGGCTTCAATGTCTGTCAGGCCATGCCACTTTTCGGGAAGGGGGCGAAGGGATTTGACTAAGAGTTGAAACTTCTGAACCTGAAGGGTCAGTTCTTGAGTCTTGGTTCTAAAGAGGGTACCCACCAATCCAATGAAATCTCCAATATCAAATGTTTTAAAAAGCTTGAAGGCAGGCTCTCCGACGACCCCTTTCTG
>JBBIRT010000021.1:0-22552 GCA_037441725.1 Deltaproteobacteria bacterium
ATGCCTCTGGCCGAGGCGCTCTCGATCCCAGCCAATGAGCATTATCTGGAGGAGGCGTTGGACCCGCCTATTGGTTTTACAATCCATGTCTCTTTCGGAGGGCTACCAGTGAGATCGAACGTATTTTGGGACAGTCAATGAATCATACAACTGTCCATAAACGTCTGCCAGCTTTGGCGCAAGAGCATTGTCCCTTTGGAGAGATGAAAGGCACTGCCTTTCGTTTCTTGATTGTTGATGGGCGAAGGTCCATTTGCAAGGCCCTTTTGGTCAAGATCTTGGCCAAGCAGAGATGCGCTAGGCCTTGGCCTCCCAGAAACCCTCTGGCCCCTTCGAACCCGAGGGATTTTGGATCAACACCAATGGTCCCAGATTCGAAAGGATCTTGAAGAGCGAATCGATTACCAAAAGCTCGAGGTCCTCTTCTCAGACGGAGGCCCCAGCATCGAGGTAAATCTCCTCCGAACAGGCATGGATCATCAGCGTTGCCAATGGTATGAGAAGAGGGACTTTCCCTACACCCTCTATGCCGATGGCCTCAAGAAGACCGAACAGCTCCCTCTGCTCGAGAAGATAAACTCTATTCCTGCGATGCATTTCACCAAATCTCAATTGGAGCAACTTTTCCAGGAGGATCGTCCACTCATCGAACAAATCGCTCAGAAGACCCAACAAAGGATTTCAGGACTTATTGGATACCCTGGATCCCAAGAGGTATCCAAAGGCCAGAGCTTATATTGTGAACGTCATGAGAAACCCGTAACCACTTTTCTCGCCTGGTGGCTCCATAAAGGAGAGATCATTTCCCTCAATACTAATGCCATCGGGTCTGCTTTCAGCCAGGTCTGCACTCGAATCAAAAAAGTTGGGAAGAGAAATGGTCCGAAAATGTTCTGCTAAACTGACTGAAGACCGCCTTTCATAAAATCTTTAAACCCAAACTCTGGTCTCACCTCTGGCTTGATAAGGAGAAACAGTTTCCAAAGATCCAATTGATTTCTGCCCAGGCTTCTTGTTACTGGTCAGAAAGTATCATGTAACTTTTGAACAATCACTATTAATGAATCTATTGAGGTCATTGTCCCTTGGCTCGCAATAGCATTGTCTTGACCATTTGACTATAGAGCTGTGCTTTGGCATAGTATGTTAATGCCTCGCCATATAAAGCTAATTTTTTATTTACATCCGTTTCCAGATATGCGAAGACGGCCCGATCCATACCCAGCGAATATGCGGAAAACGCTTCATCGAGCTCGTCCATCACTGTTTGAACAAGTGAGACTGTCAAATATGGAGCATTCGCGTTCAAATCATGCTCAAATAATTCGATTGCATCCCAGTAGTAAGTTAATGCATCAATGTCTGCCTGGTCAGTAACCTCTTTTGGGTCTTTTCCCAACTTGGTCCTTACGTACTCTCCTGTAGCATATGCAGGTAGGCCTTTGCCACTCGGCGTTCCTGTCTGTAGATAGGCGATCCGGTCTGCTGGAAAGAAGATACTTTAGCTGACAGACGTGTGGTTATTAGAAGTGCCGGGTGCACCCGGCTCATTATAATGCCATTGTTTTGCAACGGCATCATACCAATCGTTTGATGCAAACATGTTCTTGGCAAAGTTAAAATCTACGGAATTCGAAGCTGCCTCTTTGAGGAATTGAAAAACAGTATCATACCTAGGGTGGGTACCTATAAAGGTAAGCCAAAATGGGTTATCTGCTTGCAACGATGGATAGACCAGATGGTTTGTCTGCACCACCCACGGACCTGTTTCACCTACATCACCCGGCACCCTTAGGTTATAATGATTTATTTCTATCAGAAACGACTTCAAAAACTGAAACGTTCCCCTGCGCATCGCTCATTACGAAACCTCCTGCGACGCCACCAAATGGAATAAATTTAATGTAGTTCACTGCCTCATCAGGTGACTTTGCCAATTGGGCCAGATAATGGAAATAGACTTCGGTAAGTCCCCAAGCTGGCTTATCAATGAGAATGGCAGTCATACTCCAGGCGAATCCATCGCTGTTCATAGCTGCGTTTCCGTTTATCCTTCCAGGCCAAGTCTGTGAAACAAAGCTGGACCCATCTTTAGGAAAGGCAATGAGAATTATATTGTCCATCCCTTCTGTAGAGACCATCGTGGTAATTCCGTGGATGGGTTTGCCGTCAGGTGTGGCTGAACCGGTTGCAGCAAAAGAGTTACATGAATGAAAGGCAGTCTCTTCTTCCGATGTACTCATGGATATGTCTTTTTATTGTGCCTGTATGCGTACCTCTGGCGGGTACGGATCACTCGGCCTCGCCCAGAGCTCAGTTGGGTATACCATGAGCAAGACCAAGTCATAGTAGCTCACTTTAAACCCCCTACTTCGGCATCCCGCTGCAATCCCTCGTATCCAATCTACAAGGGTGGGGTCGTATTTCCTGATATAGTAATTCCAAACTTTCATATCCTTTGTTACAGTTTCGCTACCATAGGCAGCATAAAGTTTGCTCTTGAATATAGCGACATTGTGAAAAATTGCAGGGGCAGTTTGCCGCCCATATTGCACACCCATTTCATAATTTGTCCCAGAAACGACAACCACTTGTGGGAAGCCTGTGGACATATAGGGTAGTTGTTTGGAAGCCGCATATGAGTCACAGGGTGCTTGAAAAACCATTAGCCAAAGCCCTACCATGAAAACGAATACGCAGAATATACTCTTCTTCATAGTCGCCTCTTTTGATAGTTAATTCCGGTTTTGGAATCAATATAAGTTACTTTATGCACTGGTTTAATGTAGAACATTATAGCGACCAAATTTAATCTGATCCTCACTGAGCAGACATATCGAATCTTAAAATCCTTGGTAACCAAAAATTGGTACGGGACCCCTGACTACTGACTTTCCTTTTCCACAAATGAAAACAGAAAATTGGTGATCGTTTTGTTCCCCCTTATCAACCAATTCAAAATATTAATCTTATCACCCCCTTTTAAAGAATATTCCTCCTGTAAAAAATTTTATGTTGATGCATCCCGATTTGTTAAGGACATCAAGTGAGATTTCTGAAAAAGTGGAGGTTTTCCCAGTACTCTTCTTTTGGGAGCCTATAGAAAGCTAATTTATGGAGTAAAGAACGTAATCTTCTGAGTTAATCTCTTCTTTTTTTCTCCTTTCTCTTTATCTCACCCTGTTGCTAAAAGTTCCACCTTCTGCTCCATCATCAAGAGAAGTTTGACCATCCTTTTAACATTCATCATAAAAAAGCCATGATAGCCTGAATGGCTACCTTGGCTTTACCCAAATACCGTGCTCGTCCTAACCCATGCCACTCCTTGCCTCCCCCAAATTGCCGCTCAATTAAGGAACGCTTCTTCAGGGCCTCCTTTCTCTCTGGATTCTCATCCAAAAGTTTCAACTGATAATCCTCACTCAAAAAGACCCGTACCCGCCCTTCGTTTAACGGTAAAAAATCCTCCCGACAAGGACAGTCCCGACACGATTCCACCGAGAAGTAGTAAAGATGCCCTTGCTCATAGGGACTCTTACCAATGGAAACCTGCTTGGCTGGACAAATCACTCGATCCCTCTTCATCTCGTACCGAAGCCGATCCAAATTCTTCTACCTCTGCCGAGAAGGAATGGATGCCCTAACTGGCTCCTTCTCTGCTGTCTTCTCCTCATAAATCGCTTTACGATTTTCAACATTATCATAATCATAAAAGCGCATCGGCCACCCCTGCCCCATACTCCATCCATTGCTTCCGCTCCTCGTCCAATAAAGAACGAACATTCAACTCCGGCCCCTTATTCTCATTTCCCAAAAGCAAATCTCTAAAAGTCACAATCTCAATCTCATCACAACCCATATTTACCTTTTTTATTGCTTACAACTCAAGCGGATTCCTTAGCGGATTTGACCAGGCAGCAGTAGGAGACGAAATCCTGGACCGAGGGGAAGCGGTGGATATCGTGAATTTCATAGAGGATGACCAGGCCGAGGATTCTTCCGATACCTGGGATGGATCGGATGCGGAAGTAGGAATCGGGATCATGGATCTTGGCGATCAGAGAGATTTCGTGTTCCAGGTGGGGAAGGATTTGATCGTAATAGTCTAAGAGTTTGAGGTTAAGTTCAATACTCTTTCTGACACTCTCATCGGGGAATCTTTCAGCCATTCACTCTCTATTTGCTTTATAGGCTATTTTCTTTCCCATATCTGGGAGATTGTACTGGTAGTTGGTATTTTGGATATGGGCCAGAAGTTCTGCTCTTTTGAAGGACAATATCTCCTTCTTGACTGATGATGCAGAGGTACATGGACTTTGCATGAAGATCGATTCCGCAGTAAAATTGGTGTTGTTTGGTGTAGAAATTCATACCGACCTCCTTGGATAGATTTTTTATGTTGTGAATCATACCACTTTGCGGTATCCTAAGGGAGGCCTTAATGAGTATCAAGGCGCTCGAGTGGACGTTCATTCGTCTGCATGCCTAACGGTCGCATCCTCGTGCCCGCCACTCAGCGCCGAGCGTTATGCAGGCGGATTGGAATTGTAATGAAAAAAGTTGTGACGGCATTTCAGAGAGGACAACCCTGTCGTATTGCTTGCTTTGTGGCACCCTTGAATATGGTGAGCGGGAACTTTTAGCATGGATTCAGCCATCCTCACCGTCCTGATGATCCTCATCGCCACGATCGTCATGCTCATCACCGAGATCGTCCGCATAGACGTTGTTGCCATTCTTTGTATGTTGGCCCTGGGATGGAGCAGTGTGCTGACGCCCCAGAAAGCCCTCTCCGGTTTTACGAGCAATGCTGTGATCGCCATGATGGCGGTGATGATTTTGGGGCAGGGTATTGCTAAAACCAGCCTCATGGATCTGTTCTCGCAGGCCTTCCTGAAAAGAGTGGGGACCAACAAGTCAAAGGTGATCGAGTTGATGTCAGTATCTGTGGGGATGTTATCAGGACTCATTCAGAAAATCGGTGCGGCGGCGCTTTTCCTACCAGGCACTCTCAATATTTCACGACGGGGAAAAATCCCGGCATCGGCTTTGATTATGCCGATCGGTTTTGCCGCCATTCTGGGCGGCACATTGACCATGATGGGCTCGGACCCACTGATTTTAATCAACGACCTGTTGCGCAACGCTGGCCTGGCGTCTTACGGATTGTTCAGCATCACCCCGGTGGGCATCCTGTCCTGATCTTTTTGGCCGTTGCCGTGCTCTCGAGCCTGTTCTCGCTCTTTATGTCCAATGTGGGCGCTATCGTCGTACTGGCGCCACTGGTGATGAGCATGGCGCAAATCGGCGGACTCGATCCCCGCCCCCTGGCCTTGCTGGCGGTGGTGTGCGCAGCGAACTCTTTCATTCTGCCTACCCACCAGGTGAATGTGCTGTTGATGTCCGCAGGCGGCTATCGCAATGCAGATTACATCAAAGCCGGCAGCTGAATGACTTTGCTGTTTTTGCTGGTGGCGGTAACAGTTTTTTATGTTTTCTATCTGTAATTCAAAAGGAGGAGCCTATGCTACTCAAACATTTTTTCATCGGTAAGATCGCTCACAGCTCGTACATCCTCGCTTGCGGGCGCAGTTGTGCGGTGATCGATCCCCAGCGGGATGTGGAACTCTACATCTCGGAGGCCCGCGCGCTGGGGGTGGATATCACCCACATCTTAGAAACCCATCTCCATGCCGATTTCGTTTCGGGGCACATGGATCTGGCGCAAAAGACCGGGGCCAGGATCTATGTAGCGAAATCAGCAAAGTGTACTTTTGACCATATCCCTCTGTCAGAAGGCGACACCATTGAGTTGGAAGACATGGTGATCGAGGTTCTGGAAACGCCGGGCCACACCCCGGAACATCTCAGCTATGTCGTGATTGACAAATCCCGCTCCGACAGCCCGGTTGGTGTGTTTGTGGGTGATACGCTCTTTGTCGGAGATGTGGGACGGCCCGACCTGTTTCCCAACATCGCCCAAGAGCTGGCAGGGCAACTCTACCACAGCCTGCATGATAAGCTGTTACAACTGCCCGATTATGTTGAGGTCTACCCAGCGCATGGGGCGGGTTCTCTGTGCGGTCGTGCTATGGGTGCCAAATGGACCAGCACCATTGGCTATGAGCGCAGATTCAACGCGGCGCTGCAAATTAAAGACAAGTCCATGTTTATCAAGTCGCTCACCGAGAACATGCCACCCGCCCCCGATCATTTCAGCCGCTGCAGCGACATCAACCGGCACGGCCCGGCACGGCTGGCTGAACTTCCTGAGGTCGAGGTGTTGAGCGCAAGCCAGTTTCGAGAGCGCATGAGCGATCCCGAGGTGGTGGTGCTGGATACCCGCAGCTATCATGCGTATGCCGGTCTGCACATTCCCGGCGCCTGGCATCTCGATCTAAACGGCAATTTCCCCACCTTTGCCGGCTGGGTTCTGCCCACCGAAAAAGATGTGTTGCTGGTGGGGGATGACTATGGTAAGGCGCTGGAAGCCATCACCTGGGCCCGCCGGGTTGGGGTGGATCGCATCGTGGGCTACCTGGACGGCGGTATGGTAGCATGGTCTGCGGCAGGCTATGGGACAAGAAGCATCAAGTTGCTCTCCGCTGAAGATCTACACGAGATGATTACCGGCGATGTTGACTTTGTGCTGATAGATGTCCGTGCGCCGCAGGAATATGAGGACAACCACATCAGGGGCGCCATCAATATTCCAGTGGCGGACCTGCGCACCCGTTACAATGATTTAAACAGAGACGAAACAACCGTCCTTATCTGCAGCTCGGGCAATCGTTCCAGTCTCAGCGCCAGCATCCTCGAACAGCATGGATTCAAGAATGTATACAATGTTGCCGGTGGAATGACGGGCTATAGTGCGGCCGGTTATACACGGGATTGCCGGGCGTGTGTCAATCCACATGGTTCCAGATTCTTCACCAACTTTAGTGAAGTAAAAAAACACTGGGATGTAGAATAAAGAATGGAGGAAAAGGTGAAGGAATTTTTAACACAAGTGCGCTGGTTGCCCTATGCGGTTGGAATCAGTATCGGCATCCTGAGTTGGCTCACCTTTCTCATCTCCAAAAGGCCGATCGCCTGCTCGACCACATTTGCCAAACTGAGCGGCATGATTGAAATGCTGTTTCGGGGTGACAAAGTGGAGCACAAGCCTTACTACCAGAAGTTGCGACTGATTGTGGATTGGCAGATGATGCTGGTGCTGGGCATTGTCATCGGCTCTTTCCTTTCGGCGCTGCTATCCGGTGATTTTCGCTGGCAGTGGGTCCCTTCAATTTGGGAAAGTGCCTTTGGCAGCGCACCCTTGTTGCGAGTCGGTGTAGCGCTGCTGGGAGGTGTTATCCTCGGTTTCGGCGCCCGTTGGGCCGGCGGATGTACCAGCGGGCATGGCATCAGCGGCACGCTGCAACTGGCTATTTCGAGCTGGATCTCTGCGATTTGCTTTTTCGTTGGTGGGATCCTGACGGCGCATCTGATCTTTAGACTAATCGGTTAGCGGAGGGACACATGCAGACAAAGAATCCAGGAAAAGCGCATTTCAAGGACAAACCCACTTTGCTTTGGGGTTTGGTGTTTGGCATCGCGTTCGGCTTTCTGCTACAGAAAGGAGGCGCGACCAAGTACAATGTCATCATTGGGCAACTGTTGCTTACAGATTTCACTGTCCTGAAAATCATGCTTTCCGCTGTCCTGACCGGAATGATCGGGATCTATGCCATGAAGTCGTTGGGCTGGGTGCAACTGAATCCTAAATCTGGCTCGGTAAGCATGAACGTGATTGGCGGGTTAATCTTTGGGGTCGGCTTTGCAGTATTGGGCTATTGTCCTGGCACCATTGCGGGCGCCATTGGGAATGGCTACCTGGACGCGACCATGGGAGGCCTGGCGGGCATTTTGATTGGCGCTGGTCTTTTTGCCTCGCTCTATCCCCGGATCAGCCAGAGCATTTTGAAGAAAGGCGATTTCGGCGACCTGACCTTGCCACGACTGTTCAAGGTCAACGATTGGGTCGTTGTTGTTCCAGTGGCCGGGCTGCTTCTTCTGTTGCTGTATTGGCTGGAACGGGCCGGTTTGTAACACGCCAGAGGAAAAAAACATACCTTCCTGACACATTGTATAACCAACGTTTCCAGCGGACGGTCCGCTGCGCGGCCCGCCGCTGAACCGGAGCGTTATTCTCTCTTCTTAACGGAAATCCTCAATGCTTTACTCGATCTCATTTACTCTCTTTGTAAGTGAAAGTCTTAAAGTCAATATTTTCCTAACCTATCTAAAAATTTTTACAGGAGTCCCATCAGAAAGACCCAAAAAATTTTTCGAGACCTGTGTGTATGTCCGAGAGGGAGACTCAACCGACCCTCCTATACCCTTGAAGATCAGGGTGGGATAACGACTCGTGGGGGAGAGGGGTGTGCACTTTTTGTGCTCCAGACACAGGAAAACATAGGGGAAAACCGCAAAATAGGACTATCCCTTGATCTTGAATTTTTCAAGCATTGACAAAGATTGGAGGATTGGATACAAAAATATGGTGAAGCTTGAATCTAAAGAGCATTCATGAGGTTTTGGGTTCGATCCCCATCAGCTTTCACCCATGAGGCTTTCGTTTTGGGTTAACGCCATCTTTTTTTTCTTTTCCACCTCTGATAACCTTTGGCCGAGGCCTCGGAACGAATTCCAAGGTAAAACTCTTTCACATCCTCGTCCTCTAAAAGGACCTGGGGGATATTGGCTGCTACAATCCTTCCATTTTCGAGCACGAATCCATAATCAGAGATCTTTAGTGCCATCTTGGCATTCTGCTCAACCAAAAGAAGGGTTGTCCCTTCTCCATGGATCGTTTTGAGGATTTTAAAAATTTCTTGAACAAGAAGAGGGGATAAACCCAAAGAGGGCTCATCCAGCATCATTAATTTGGGTCTGGCCATCAAAGCCCTTCCAATAGCAAGCATCTGTTGTTCTCCTCCACTTAGGGTTCCTGCCCATTGGGTCCTTCTTTGAGTGAGAATGGGGAAATAGGCGGTGACACGATCATAGTCTTCCTTTATTCCCCGATTGTCTCCCCGGATATAGGCCCCCATCTTTAAGTTTTCATCCACACTCAATTCTGGGAAAATTTCCCTTCCTTCAGGGACGTAGGAGATCCCTAAGCGGACGATTTCCGCCGTTTCCATATGATCAATCCTCTTTCCAAGAAATTCGATTGTCCCTTTATCGGGTTGATCTTTAAGAAGGCCCATGATCGTTTTCAAGATTGTAGTCTTTCCTGCTCCATTTCCTCCCAGGAGGGTTACAATCTGACCTTCTTGAACCTCGAAGGATATTCCTCGGAGGGCCAGAATTAATCCATAAAGGGCTTCAATATTTTTCAAATTAAGCAATGGGGTGTCCCCTTTCGTCTTCCCCTAAGTAAGCCCTGGTGACTTCTGGATTTCTCTGAATCTCCTCTGGCTTTCCTTCTGCAATTTTTTCTCCGTAATTCAGGGCAAGGATTTGGTCAGAGATGTCCATGATTAGGTTCATATCATGTTCGACAAGAAGAATGGTGGTACCAAGATCGTCACGAATATCCTGGATGGAAAATATCAAGTCTCCCTTTTCTTCTACATTCATTCCGGCCGATGGTTCATCCAAAAGGAGGAGCTCTGGTTCAAGGGCTAACGCTCGACCGAGTTCGACAAGTTTCTTAGTTCCATAAGGGAGGTTCATTACAAACTGATTTCTCACTGACTGTAATTGGAGAAAATCAATGATCTCTTCTACTTTCCTTCGATTAATAATCTCCTCCATAGCCGCTTTAGAGCCTTTATAAATAAAGGTTGCTCCCCTCCAGAGTCCTGCCCGAATATGAAGATGACGTCCCAACATTAAATTCTCCATAGTGGTCATATGAGAAAAGAGTTCAATATTTTGAAAGGTTCTGGCAATCCCTTTCTTGGCTATTTGGTGAGGCTTTAGATGGGTAATCTCCTCTCCTTTATAAAGGATTTTTCCTGAATGGGGTTGATAAATACCACTGATACAATTGAAAATGGTAGTTTTTCCTGCCCCATTCGGTCCGATGATGGAATAAATGGATCCTCTTGGTACTTCAAAGGTAATATGATTTAAGGCTCTGATTCCCCCAAAAGAGATGGTCAAATTTTCGATCTTGAGGATAGGATCCATCCGCTTCTATGACCGAATTGAGATTCCCTTCATTTATTTTGTAATCCTTATCCAGTCGGTCAGTCTTTCAATGTTTCCATCAGGTTTGACTTTTCCGAAGAATACGTGTTTGATCCCTTGTCTCTCATTTGGACCAAAACTGAAAGGGGGGCCAATTCCCTTAAAATCTTTTATCCCCTCAAGTGCCTTGATCAGTGTTTCATTGTTAAGATTCCTTCCTGCTCTTCTTACTCCTTCTATAAAGGGTTCGGCAATAAAGATCCCTGCATAATAAAAGACTCCCCACCTCTCTTGGGGTGCCAATTTTTTATGCCACTCACGATACTTCACCATTAATGGATGATTTGAGTCCGGCATCTCTAAGACAAAGGAGTTGATCATTCCTGCCCACAACCCCTTTGTCATTTGAAGCATAAATGGAGCGTCTGATAGGGTATTTGAGGTAGCCCATTGAGGTTTAAAGCCAATTTTGGCTGTCTCATTTAGGATCAGGGTGGCATGCATGGGCATGGCCCACATGATGGCGGCTTCAGCCCCCGATTGTTTCAATTTCAAGGCGTGGGTGCTTAGGTCTCGATCTGTCATCTCTGCTGAGACCTTTGCGACAAGGTCAATCTTTTTATCTTTAAGATACCGATCCACTCCCATCAATCCTTGTTTTCCATAATCATCATTCTGATAGAACATAGCAATTTTCTTATAACCCAGCTTTTCATAAAGATATCCAGTCAAATGGTACGCCTCGTCATCATAGAGTGGATACCCAGCAAATAGATATTTCTGAAAAGGTTGAATCCAGTTATAAACTCCAGTCATTGGACAAAACCAGAAGACCTGGTTCTCCATCAGATAATCCCGTGCAGTCATTCCCGTTGCTACCCCAATCCCTCCAATCACAGCAAAGACTCCAATCTCCTCAACAAACTCTTTTGCAATGGCTTTAGTTTTTGCAGGTTGATAAGAGTCATCACGGAGGAAATATTTAATCTTTCTTCCGTGGACGCCTCCTTCTTCATTGATGATCTTAAAGTATAGGTCGGTGCCTCGAGCCACGGCTCCCCAAGCCGCCGCAGGTCCGGTCTGTGGTCCCCACTGCCCGACCAGGATCTCTGAGTCTGTAACACCGCGTACCTTTTGAGCTAAGGTTGGGTTGGCTATCAATATCACCAGAATCAACAGGCCTATATAAGATAATTTTCTTTTCATAATTTTTTCTCCCTTCTTAGATCTAAATATGATTAACTCATCACTTACAATTTTTAACTCATAACTCAAAATTCAAACCTTTTTTACATAATGTCTTGCCAAAAGGCCACTCGGTTTGAGACATAACATCAGCACGATGATTAAAAAGGCCACTACCGATTTGAAAGCTAAAGAGATATATCCTCCAAAAAGATTTTCAATAATTCCCAAAATGATTCCCCCAACGGCCGTCCCAGGGAGGCTGGTCATTCCCCCTAAAACCCCTGAAGCGAATCCTTTTAGAAGAGGATCCATCATCATGGGAGGGTCAAGGACTCCAAGGGAGGCGATAAGCATCCCTGCTACTGCTCCAACTAAAGAACTGAGGGCCCAAGTGAGGGATAAGATCCATTTGGTTCGTATTCCCAAAACCCGGGCAGCCAGGGGATTCTGTTGAGTCGCCCTCATCGCAATTCCTAATTTTGTATATCGATAAAAAAGAAAGAGGATGAGAATTAATCCGAAGGCGATCAGAATAGTCCAAAGATTGATTTTGCTGACGAGCAATCCATAAAAATGATAGGTTTCAATATTAGAGATAGGAAAAGGGAAAGATCGTTGATCTGGTCCCCACTTCCATCCAGCAAATCCCATTAAAACCATTTCAAACCCGAGGGTGATGATGATGAGTCCTATTAGCGTAGGGTTTTTGGCCTGTCTGAGAAAGACAATTTCGAAGAAGATTCCCAAAAAGATCGCAAATAGAAACGTGAGGAGGACAGCCCATTGAAAAGGCAGATGGTAACTCTCAAGGAGAGAGAAAGTTACAAAGGTGCTGATCATGGCCATTTCTCCTTGGGCGAAGTTAAGAACCTCAGAGGTCTTATAAATAATGATCATGGCCAGGGCAATCAAGGCATAACAGGCTCCTGCTGCCAAACCACCTATAATCAGTTGACCGATCATATCCTCTCCCAGAAGACTTCAATTGGAAGAATGGGAAGTTGGGTATATATTTTCGTCTACTGCAGGGCTATAGGTTGTTCCATTATTCCAGTATTCCAATATTCCATCCATTTTTAAAAAGGCCATGTCTTCCAATAGCGTTTGACTCGGATCCAGAATCCAAATATCCCTAAGGGTTCGAAGAGAACGATCGAAATCATGATCAAACCATAAACAATGATCGCAACATTCGAAATTCCTGCAATATTCATATACTTTTGAGAAAAGAGAACCAGGGCTGGACCAATTCCTGGAAGATCTTGAATTGCCTGAAGCTTGATGTCCAGATAGGTCATCAGAGCGGCTCCTGCGATTGAACCCATGATAGATCCTAATCCTCCAACGACAACCATCGTGAGAAAGGAGATCGACATAATAAGGTGAAAACTTTCGGGATTGATAAATCCGAGGATGAAAGCATAGAGCCCTCCTGCAATCCCTGTGTAAAAGGCACTTACAGCAAAGGCAAGGGTTTTATAATAGGTGAGGTTTACGCCCATAGACTCAGCGGCGATGTCGCTATCCCGAATCGCAATAAAGGCCCTTCCCACTTTGGTCCTTATCAATTTTAACGCACCAATGACCATCAAAGTAGCAAGGATGATCAATAGATAATAGTATTGAATGTCTTTCATTGGAATGCCTAAAAGATAGAGGATTGGAGCTTGGAGTCCCATCCTTCCTCCAAAAAATTCCATGTGTTTGATGATGGTGGTGATGGTCATTCCAAATCCCAGAGTAGCAATGGCCAGATAGGGGCCCTTCAAGCGAAGGGCAGGAAGTCCTAAAACAAACCCAAAGATAGATGAAATCAATCCTCCAAGAGGAAGGGCGATCCATAGAGGGAATCCCCAATTTAAGATGAGAATAACCGTGCTGAAAGCACCGATGGCAAAGAAGCCGGCATGCCCTAAGGAGATCTGGCCTGTATATCCTACAAGGATATTAAGACCAATAGCCACTAAGACATGAATGATGATGAGATTTACCATATAAAGGGATAGGCCTAAGAAATGGTATTTCTTAATGAGAAAGGGCAAGATTCCTAAGAAGATAAAGAATAGAATCGTCCAGACAAGGACCGTATTGCTTTTAAAAAGCTTAATGTCCTCATAATAGTCCCGTTTTAAATCCATGAGGAGTTACCTTATTGTGGGATTGAGATAATGTGGAAGGGAGGCCCTTGGAATTAATTATATTCTTAAAGACTGGGTTGTCAATCTTTTTTTAAACGGTTGGGGAAGTTCACTCTCTCTGATTTTGAAATATTCCATGTAATGCCTCACTGAAGTTGGGAACCTTATTAGAATCAGGCAGGAATATCTCCGAAAATTTTATAAAGCGGAACACTTCAAAAATTTTCTCCGACATCCCTGCCTAATTCCCCGAATAAGAGAGGCATTACATATTCCATCTGATTTGACATTGGGTTTGTTTTTATGGTATGAAACAAAATATATTGAACCGTAATCAGATGTCTTAACCTAAAAAGGCAAACCCGTGAGAGTCGGGGACGGCCACGCCGCTGTAATCGGGGACGAAACTTGTCAGACCCACTGGTCGAAACGACTGGGAAGGGACAAGAAGTAGGGAGATCCGAGAGCCAGAAAACCTGCCTGAATACGCTTCACACTAAGTCTTCGATGGAGGACAGTGAAGGGGGAGAGGATGAAAACCCAGTCTTTCTTTCGAAGGCTGGGTTTTTTATTTGGGTCATTGAGCGATGAAAAAACGGTTTTACTTAAAATTCTTTTTATCCATTTCTTTAGGGATTCATCTCCTTGTTTTTCTCCTATTCCATTCTCTAAATCCTGAATTCAAAATTGATCATCTTCCCTCCCTTCCCATAGAAATCTCTTTGTTTCCTTTGGTCCCTGAAACAAGGGCTTCATCCAATCCAATCCCAAGACTAATGCAGAAGAAAGAGTATCCTATATCCATTCCAGCTACTGAGCCCTTAACACCTTTATTAGAGGCTCAACCTCCCATCCTTGAAAAGGACCCATTACCCAAGGATGAGAAAGAAGGAGATTTTCCTATCATTAAAGAAGAACAGAAAGTGGAGTCTCCTTCTGTTCAGGATGAGGCAAATATCGTGTCGGCATTTATTCCTTCTGTCCCATCTGAGTGGACGATAAAGGGTGAAGAATTGGGGGAGAGAGGAAAGGAAGAAAAAAAGGAAAAGACAAACCCTTCGGAACCTATGGAAGTGGCGACTAAACACCCTTATCTTTCCGAGATTGAGGCCTTATTGATCACACATCAATTGACTGTTAATTACAAGCCCTCCTATCCTGAGGAGGCAAGGCGAAAGGGATATGAGGGGAGGGTAGTACTAAGAGTAGAAGTACTTCCAGATGGACAGGTAGGAAAGATTGAACTTAAAACCTCCTCGGGTTATGAGATACTTGACCGTCCAGCTATGGTTGCAGTCAAACAGTGGAAATTCATTCCTGCCAAAAAGGGAGAAAAAACCATTCCTTATTGGGTGATTGTTCCGGTTAAGTTTAAACTCCAATGAAAAAATGTCCCTTATCTCTTATTTTAATTTTTATGTTTTTTGTTCTCTTCATGGCCTCTCTCACTTACTCCTCTCCAAAAACATTCAAAGATGAAGTCGGAAGACCCGTGACCTTTCTTTTTCCCCCTAAAAGGATTGTCTCTTTGGCCCCCAACATCACCGAAATCCTTTTCAGCCTTGGGCTCGATGAAGAGATCGTGGGCGTCTCTATTCACTGCAACTTCCCTGAAAAGGCCAAAAGTAAATTGAAGATTGGAAGTTATATCAATCTTGATTTTGAAAGGATCATTTCCCTGAATCCTAACCTCATCATCGGTACCGGAGCTGGCAATACCCGGGAGATGGTCGATCGTTTAGAGAGGTTAGGGTTTCCAACCTTTGTCATCTTCCCAAAGAATTTTTATGATATCCTTAAAAGTATTGGACATATCGGTGAGATCGTGGATCGAAGGAAAGAGGCATGGGGCATCATTGAGGGAATGAAAAAGAGAAGCCAAAAGGTAATCAACCTCACCCAAGGGCTTCCTCGCCCAAAAGTGTTTATTCAAATTGGAGATGCCCCTATTGTGACCGTGGGGAAAGGCAGTTTTGCTGATGATTTAATCCGACTTGCAGGGGGAGAAAATATTGCCAGGCATGAAAAAGAGAGGTATCCTCGATTGGGAATAGAGGAAATTCTGAAGAGATCTCCAGAGATCATTGTGATCAGCTCAATGAACCCAAAAGGAGATTATCAAAAGATTATTCAGCAATGGGGGAAATGGAAGAGCATCCCTGCAGTGAAGAATGGCCGAATTCATCTGATAGATTCAGATCTGGTGGATCGTCCCTCCCCTCGAATTATCATGGGATTGGAAGAGCTTGCAAGAATAATTCATCCTGACCAATTTAAAGAATAGTGTGTCCTTAATTTGGGCGATTTTCACAATGAAGATCATCACTCGAAAGAAAGTCCTTACGATCTCCCTTCTCCTCAGCCTCCTCTTAATTCTTGTTATTTTTATATCCCTCACCCTGGGGAGTGTCAGAGTTCCTTTCCTACGCTCCATGGGTATTCTTCTGTTCTCACTTCTTGGGCTGAAGGGAAGAGGAAGTGAGGTAGAACAGACAATCATCCTCTCCCTCAGGCTTCCCCGAGCTATTTTAGCAGGTTTAGTCGGAGCAGGACTTTCCATCTCAGGGGCAACCTTTCAAGCCTTGTTGAGAAATCCTTTAGCCGATCCTTATATCCTTGGGGTTTCAAGTGGTGCGGCTGTGGCCGCCATCATCGCCATTCTTTTTGGGCTGAGTGCCTTTTCTTTCGGTCTTCCTCTGGCCTCTTTCATCGGGGCCCTCTTCACCATCACGACTGTATTTTACCTGGGGAGGCAGGATGGAAAAATTCATCCCAATACCCTTTTATTGGCTGGAGTCATCATTGGTTCTTTTCTCTCCGCCCTGATCATGTTCTTCATCTCGATCTCCCAAAAAGAGGAGCTCCATACCATCATTTTCTGGTTGATGGGAGACTTCAGCTTCTCCAATGCTCGGGCAATCTTAATCATCTTTCCCTATTTGCTGTTGGGCATCTTTATCCTCTATTTCCACGCTCGTCATCTTAACCTCATCCTCTCAGGAGAGGAGAGCGCTATCCAGTTGGGAGTAAATGCTGAAAGGTTAAAATTAACCTCCTACCTCTGTGCCTCCTTAATCACGGCTGCTTCCGTCTCTGTATGTGGTCTGATTGGGTTTGTGGGCCTGATTGTCCCTCATACGGTCCGGTTGATATTCGGCCCTGATCACCGCCTTCTCATTCCTGCCTCAGCATTGGTGGGGGCTTCCTTCCTCATAGCTTCAGATACCATTTCCAGAACGATTCTCGCTCCTACCGAATTACCTGTTGGGGTCATTACTGCTGTGTTTGGGGGCCCCTTTTTTATCTATCTCTTACGAACGAGAAAGGGGATTAAAACCTTATGATCGAAGTTCGTTCCATCTCTTTTCGTTATCATGAGGATTGGGTTCTGAAGGATCTCTCTTTTCGGATTGAAAGAGGAGAGGTCCTTGGAGTGATCGGACCTAATGGTTCCGGGAAGACGACCCTCCTAAAACTTCTCTATCGTCTCCTTTCCCCTCAAAAGGGTGAGATCCTATTTGAGCTCCTTCCAATGAAGAAGATGGACCGATCCGACATCGCCAAAAGGATTGCTGTGGTTGCCCAGGAAACACATCTCCTCTTTCCCTTCAGCGTCCTTGAAACCGTACTGATGGGAAGAGCTCCTCATCTTGGGTCTCTCCTATTCGAAAGGGAAATCGATCTCAAAATTGCTAAAAGGGCCATGGAGTGGACAGAAACCCTTGCTTTATCAGATAGACCTATGGATGAACTCTCAGGTGGAGAAAGAAAGCGCGTCTTTATTGCTCGGGCATTGGCTCAAGAGCCTGAGGTCATTCTCCTTGACGAACCGACAGCAAATTTAGATATCCATCACCAGATAGAGTTTCTTGATCTTATCCTCACTCTCAATCGAGAGAGGGGGTTGACCATTGTCATGGCCTCTCACGAGATGAATATAGCCTCTGAATTTTGTGACCGTCTTCTTTTTCTCCAAGGAGGAAGAATCTATCGAATGGGAACGCCTGAGGAGGTGATTACCAAGGAGAATATTGAAGAAGTTTACGGGTGTGAAGTCTATGTAGATCAACATCCAATTTCTGGCATGCCAAGGATCAGCCTCTTGAAAAAGGGGAGTCTTAAGCGATGAAACTTTGGGAAGAAATTGAATTTGCAAACATAGAAATTCAAAAAGTAATCCTCAGGACTCCAATGATCTATTCAGAAACCTTTTCGAGGCTTATAGGAAAAGAGGTCTTCCTTAAATTAGAAAACCTCCAAAAGACAGGCTCCTTTAAAATTAGAGGAGCTTTCTTTAAATTATCCCGACTCTCCCCATCCATGAGGAGGTTAGGAGTGGTTGCGGCTTCTGCGGGGAATCATGCGCAAGGAGTGGCCTTCGCCTCTTCACTCCTCAAGATTCAATCAACGATTGTGATGCCAGAAGGGGTTCCTATGGCCAAACAACTTGCCACAGATTCCTATGGTGGGAAGGTTATCCTTTTTGGTCAGAATACAGAAGAGGCGACGAGCTATGCAAGGAAGTTATCAAAGGATGGGAAAATTTTCATTCATCCTTTTGATGACGAACAGATCATGGCAGGCCAAGGGACGATTGGTCTTGAGATTTTAAAGGAGGTTCCAGATGTTGAAACCATTATTGTCCCGATCGGTGGGGGAGGGTTAATCTCTGGAATCGCAACCATTGTTAAAAAGAAGAAGCCAAAGGTGAAGATTATTGGAGTTCAGGCACTTCATGCTCCATCCGCCTTTAAATCCTTTAAAAGAGGAGAGATCGTGGAGGTAAAAGTGAGGCCCACCTTAGCCGATGGGATTGCCCTCCAAAAGGTGGGCGATAGGACCTTTCCTATCATTCAGAAGGAGGTGGATGAGATTGTTACAGTCAGTGAGGAGGAGATTGCTTCAGCCATTCTGATGTTATTGGAAAGAAAACGGTTGATTGCAGAGGGAGCTGGGGCAACTCCTTTAGCAGCCTTATTATCACAGAGAGGGAGGATTAAAGGGAAGAAGATTGTTTTGATAATTAGTGGTGGAAACATCGATGTGAACCTTCTGGATCGGATCATTGAGAAGGGCCTTGTCCAGACAGGAAGGCTCGTCCACTTTGAGGTTTTACTAAGAGATATTCCAGGGGCCTTATCAGAGATATCAGGCCTTGTGGCCCAAAAACATGCCAACATCCTCCATATCATTCATGAACGGGTGGCTAAAGATATCCCCATAGGGTTTTCCAAGGTAGTCTTGGTTCTTGAGACCCGAGGTTCAGAGCACATTCAAGAAATAAACGATGCCTTAAAAAGGAAGGGATATTCCTTCCAAAAACGGAGTTAAAATGGATCTCTTCATTGATTTTTTCCCCTGATCTGATAAGCCCATCCGATAAAAAGACTTAACCATTTATTTACAAAATCTGCGATGGGTTGTACGATTGTAACAGGAGAAAGGGGTTCTTAAACTGAGGGAGGAAATCAAATGGCCGATATCGAACATACCTTAGCGGTGTTTATCGATTTTTAGAATCTTGCTTTAGGGTTCAAGGGTAAAAAAGATAAGCGGTTCGATATCCAGAAGGTCTTAGAACGTCTGGTGGAAAAAGGGAAGATCATCGTGGAACGCCCCCTTCGTCTAAATTTTCAGGCGGCTCCTGAGAGAATCGCGAGGTTAAACGATGAAACCGCATTTAAGAATCTGGCGATAAGTAAGAAGAAAGAGATTAAAACCAGACAAGCTGAAGAGAAGCAAGGTCGCAATACTCAGGAAGCCATCATCAGGCTTCTTACAAACTTACCTAAAACGCTTTATAAAGGTAGAGATGAATTTATCGACTTACTCAAAGAGTCTGCCAAGAAAGATGGAATAAAGCTTACAGCTCCCATTCAGAAGGCAATCCTCTCTGCTCTTTCTGAGCGGGACGAAACGGCTGAAATCTGCCGTGACGAGAATGGGCATCCCGAGGCCGACCCAGAACTCCGTGATACGGGGACTGTCCCCCTTACAGAGAATATCGAAGTTTTCTTCGAACGAGAGGTCAAACCCCACGTGCCTGATGCCTGGATTAATACCGCTGTTCGTGATCCTAAAGATGGTGAGGTTGGCAAAGTTGGATACGAAATTAACTTCAACCGCTACTTCTACAAATACACCCCGCCGCGGCCCCTTGAAGAAATAGAGGCCGATATTCGTAAGATTGAAACTGAGATCATGGAGATGCTCAGGGAGATCGCTTCGTGAAAAACCAGAAAGAAAGACTTCCGGTAATTGCAAAATCTTTGGTTCACAATAAAGACCTTATTGCCGAACTTCGAGAAATGATTTTGCAGGCCCGGCGAGAGGTTGCCCAAAGAGTCAACTCCGCCCTCGTCATTCTTTACTGGAAAATCGGGAGTCGAATCCGGAGGGACATTTTAAAGGAAAAACGTGCAGAGTACGGAAAAGAAATTGTCTCCGCACTGGGGAGACAATTATCCGAAGAATTCGGTTCAGGTTATTCAGAAAAGAACTTGTGGCACATGCTCCGTTTTGCCGAAGTATTTCCAAAGGAAGAAATAGTCTACGCGCTGAGTAGAGAATTGAGCTGGACACATTTTCGCCGTATTATTTACCTGGAAGATTCACTTAAACGGGAATTCTATGCCGAGATGTGCCGTATTGAACGGTGGAGCACACGCACCCTGGAAAAGAAAATCTCCAGTATGCTTTTTGAACGGACAGCCCTTTCAAGGAAACCGAAGGAATTAGCCAAGCAGGAGCTTGCCCAATTACAAAAGGAAGATAAACTCACACATGATCTTGTCTTTCGTGATCCCTATTTTCTTGACTTCCTTGGGCTGAAGGATACTTACAGCGAGAAGGACCTTGAAGCTGCAATCCTTCGGGAAATTGAGGCCTTCATTTTAGAATTGGGTTTAGGGTTTACATTTGTAGCCAGGCAGAAGAGGATCACGGTTGATAATGAGGATTACTACCTCGATCTACTCTTTTACCATCGGAAACTTCGGAGGCTGGTGGCCATCGATTTAAAGCTTGGAAAATTCCAAGCTTCAGATAAAGGGCAGATGGAGCTTTACCTCCGGTGGCTGGAGAAATACGAAAAACAACCTGAAGAAGAAACCCCTATTGGCTTGATCCTATGTGCCACTAAATCTGAAGAGCATATAAAATTGCTCCAGTTGGACAAAAGCGGTATCCGTGTAGCAGAGTATCTGACCGAACTGCCTCCACGGGAGATGTTGGAGAAAAAACTCCACCAGGCTATAAAAATGGCAAGGGAGCGTCTGATTACAGACCGGAAGTTAAGAGAAGCAAAGAGTAATGACCGAAATGACCGAAAATTATCACCTCCAAAATAACCGCCGATTCAAACCCTATCCTGAATACAAAGACTCCGGCATCGAGTGGCTGGGCGAGATTCCAGCACATTGGGAGGTAAAAAGATTAAAACGCATATTTATTGTAATAAATGGTTCTACTCCTAAGAGCGAAGAGCCAAACTTTTGGGATGGGAATATTCCTTGGGTGACCCCGGATGATCTTGGAAATCTATCAACAAGAGAACTTGCGCAGCCAGAACGATATGTCACTGAGGCAGGTTATCAAAGCTGTGGGACGACCTTGGTTCCCGCTAGTAGCCTTATCCTCTCTACTAGGGCTCCAATTGGGCACTTGGCAATCGCAGGAGTTGATCTTTGTACGAATCAGGGGTGTAGAAGTCTGGTTTTTCGGAAAGAACAAAACAGAAATTTTTTCTACTACCAACTCCTTGCTTTACGGCCAGAATTAGATTCATGGGGACAAGGAAGCACTTTTAGGGAGTTGTCAAAGACCAAACTTGAGTACGTCTATTTAATTAATGCTCCTTTAGAGGAACAAAATATTATTGGTTCCTTCCTTGACCGAGAAACATCTAAAATCGATGCACTGACTGCCAAGATCCGTGAAGCTATTGATCACCTAAAGGAGTACCGCACCGCGCTCATCTCAGCAGCGGTGACAGGCAAAATTGATGTTCGAAATACAGGGATTTCAATGTAGGGGCACGGCATGCCGTGCCCCTACATGAATTATGATACCGGTGAACCAATTGCCCACACAAGATAACCAACAGCGCCGCAGATCCATTCGTTTGCATGGATATGATTATAGGCAGGCAGGGGCATATTTTGTCACGATCTGTACCCATGATCGGATGTGTTTGTTCGGCCAGGTAGTGGGCGGGGAGATGCGGTTGAATGCACGGGGTCGGATTGTTGAACAATGTTGGTTGGAAATCCCACGGCATTTCCCGCATGTAGCATTGGATGTGTTTGTCGTCATGCCAAACCATGTTCACAGCATCATCATTTTGAACGATGTAGGGACACGGCCTGTAGGGGCACGGCATGCCGTGCCCCTACAGAGGGAACGTTTCGGCAAACCGGTTACAGGTTCCATACCGACCATCATACGTTCATTCAAATCGGCAGCAACAAAGCAGATCAACATTGTTCGCAGGCTTCCAGACGCCCCGGTCTGGCAGCGCAATTACTATGAGCATGTGATTCGTAATGACGAGCCTTTGAACCATATTCGAGAATATATCATAACCAACCCACTGCGATGGGCATTGGATCCTGAAAATCCTGTAGGAACAAAGTCCCAGTGTGTTCCTGCTAAGCCCTGGGAGGTCTGACCGTGAATATCTCAGAACGGTCTTTTGAGGATGCGATCGAGGCCACGTTAATTGGAGCTGACCTGGGAGACTTACCGTTGGTCCGGGAAACGGCTGCGCCTTATGGGGATATGGCGCCGGGTGGCTATCATAAGCGGCAGTCCGAGGATTACGATCGCAAGCTCTGTTTGATTCCTCGCGATGTATTTGACTTCATCTATGCCACGCAACCGAAGGAGTGGGAGAAACTAAAACAACATCACGGGGCAGACGTGAAGGAGCGTTTCCTTAAACGTCTATCTTCTGAGATAGGCCAAAGAGGCGTTCTCGATGTCCTTCGTAATGGGATCAAAGATTCGGGCTGTAAGTTTTGCCTTGCCTACTTTCGCCCTTC
>JBBIRT010000021.1:22588-27805 GCA_037441725.1 Deltaproteobacteria bacterium
TAGGGTGTTTAGGTGCTGCAGTCTACAAAAGTGCAATAATTCGTCAATTAAAATATAGCGAAAAAAATGACAGAAGCCTCGATCTGGCTCTTTTCTTAAATGGTATACCCATCTTCACTTCTGAACTTAAAAACCCTTTCACCGGGCAGAATGTGGAGGATGCCATCCAGCAATACCGCTTTAACCGGGATCCGAGAGAACCTCTCTTTACCTTTAGACGCTGTCTTGCCCATTTTGCAGTTGATCCAGACTTAGTATTTGTGACGACCCGATTGGAGGGCCCAAAGACAACATTCTTGCCATTCAATCAGGGTAAGTTTGGAGGAGCCGGGAATCCTCCTAAATCACCGACTGACGGTGGATATTCAACCGATTACCTCTGGAAGCGGATCTGGTCAAGAGATAGCGTTTTAGAATTGATCCAACACTTCATTCAGGAAGTTGAGGTTGAGGATGAGAAGGGAAGGAAAACCGGTGAAAGGGTTCTCATTTTCCCTCGTTACCATCAGCTTGAATCTGTGCGTCGCCTTGTGACCCAGGCCAGACAGGATGGGCCAGGAAAATGTTACCTCATCCAGCATTCAGCGGGAAGTGGAAAGTCCAATTCGATTGCCTGGCTTGCTCATCGACTTTCCATTCTTCACGATGAAAATGACAGACGGGTTTTTGATTCCATAGTAGTCATCACTGACCGCCGTGTCCTTGATCGCCAGCTACAACGCACCGTTCGTCAATTTGAGCAGACAGCAGGGATCGTAGAAAATATCGATACCACAAGTCGCAAGCTTAAGGAGGCTCTTGAATCAGGAAAAACGATAATTGTTACAACCTTGCAGAAGTTTCCGGTGATTGCGCAAGAGATCGGCGAACTGCCTGGCAAACGGTTCGCCGTGCTCGTGGATGAAGCTAATTCCTCCCAATCCGGAGAGAGTACAAAAAGCCTTAAGGCGGTTTTATCTTCTAAAAGTCTTGAAGAAGCTGAACAGGAAGAAGCTGGAGCAGAGACACCGGAAGAGGAGCTTGAAAATCGAATCCTTTCGGAGATGGAAAAGCGGGGGCGACTTCCCAATGTTAGCTGGTTTGCCTTCACAGCAACTCCGAAGCCAAAAACATTTGAGTTATTTGGGACAAAACGGCCTGATGGACGTTACGAGGCATTTAGCCTCTACAGTATGCGTCAAGCCATTGAAGAAGGCTTCATTCTCGATGTCCTCGAAAATTACACCACCTATAAGGTTTACTGGAGGCTTCTCAAGAAGATAGAAGATGATCCCCATTACGAGAAAGGAAAAGCGAGTTATCTTCTGCGTTCATTTGTGGACCTTCATGAGCACGCCCTGCGGAAAAAGGTTGAGATCATGGTTGAGCACTTTCATAGTCAGGTAGCCCCGCGTATAGGCGGCAAGGCTAAGGCCATGATCGTTTCTCGATCCCGGCTCCATGCAGTCCGTTACAAACAGACTCTGGATGCATATCTGAGGGAGCGCGGGTATCCGTATAAGGCACTTGTCGCATTTTCAGGGACAGTCCACGACATGGGGATTGATTACACCGAAGCCAATATGAATGGGTATTCAGAGAAACAGACAGCCGAGGTTTTTAAAAGGCCAGAGTATCGCTTTCTTGTCGTAGCAAACAAATTCCAGACGGGATTCGACCAGCCTCTGCTTCATACGATGTATGTGGATAAAAAACTTGGTGGTGTGAATGCGGTTCAGACCTTATCCCGTCTTAATCGAGTCCATCCGGAAAAATCCGAAACGATTGTTCTCGACTTTGCAAATGATGCTGAAGAGATTCGTAAAGCTTTTGAACCTTATTATGAGAAGACATTGCTATCGGAAGCAACCGATCCAAACCTGCTTTACGATCTTGAACGTCAACTTGCTGAATTCCACATATATGACAGGGCAGAGCTTGAGGCTTTTTCAAGACTCTATTTCAATCTAAAATCGACTCAGGATCAACTCTATGCGATGCTTGCTCCGTGCGTCAATCGGTATGAAGCCCTTGATAAAGAAGAGAGGATGAATTTCCGGGGAAAACTCACGGATTATGTGCGCCTCTACGCTTTCCTTTCGCAAATCCTCACCTTCGCTGATCCTGACCTTGAGAAGCTGTATGTTTTTACTCGACTGCTTCGCCGTTATCTTCCGCCAGAAAGAGATGATCTCCCAAGAGAAATACAGCAGAAAATTGATATGGAATCTTATCGGATAAGGCTGAGCTTTAAAGGAAAGATTAAATTGGAGCGTGGGGAAGGTGAGCTTGAACCCATTGGAGCCAAAGGGGAGCTTGTTCCAGACCAGATCGAACCTCTCTCTCAAATCATCCGGGAGCTTAATGAGTAATTTGGAACTGACTTCACGGAAGAGGACAGGGTCTTCATCCAGCAGCTTGAGGAGAGGCTTGTTGGTGACCCAGCACTCGTAGCCAGCGTAAAGGTCAACACGCCGGAGAACGCCCGTCTGACTTTCGACCACGTGGTAACTGACCGTTTGCAAGATATGGTTGACACAAATTTTAAGTTCTATAAACGGATCACAGATGACCGCGAATTCTCAAAATTCTTTTTGGACTGGCTGTTCGATCGGTTTCGAAAGAGTCTTAAGGGTGAAACTCATTTAAAAAACCAGAGGATAGAATGAAGAATAAAACCTATCATCCATTACGACATCAAGTATTGCATGGGTGAAGATGGGAGGAGATATGTTACCCAATGATGTAAAACGCATGAGTGATAAAGAAATACTGGATGAACTTCAGGCAATTGGGGTCATGACCACTCTTGAAGAATTCAAGGAGGCTGCCTTAAAAGCAGGATCACCCTCAAGGTTATCTGATGAGTGGGCTTCCCTTTACAAAATAAAGGGGAGAGCAGAGGATTTTTTATATGAATCTTTCTTTGAATTATGGAAAAGAAACCTCAGTGGTGTGAAATGTTCTGAGGTGGTCCAAGACTATATTTGCGATGTTATTTCCTATTATGAAGATATTAATACCCATAATAAGGATATATTTCTGAAAATTTATAACGGAATAGAAAAATTCTATCATTTTTGTCTCAAAGAAGATGGAAACCACGACCTTGAATTCTACAACGAGGTCAAGGAAGATGCTTATTACGATATTGAAGGGTTTTTGCTTCAAATGCCCTATGAATTCGCCCGATACGGCCTCATCAATGAGGCGATAAACATTGGGAGATGGTTTGCAGAGATTTCGAGACAGCCAGAGAATTTTTATCGAGATATGGGATGTATTCTGGCTGAGGCTGGAAAAAGGGAGGAAGCGATCAAACAGGTAGAAGAGAATCTGAAAAGATTTCCCAATGATGTCTGGGTAATGATTAATGCAGGAGATGCTTATTATAGCCTTGGGGATAAAAAGGCGGAGGAATTTTTCTTAAGAGGCTATGAGATGGCTGGAGATAATAAGTATGACAAGGCAAGAGCCCTTGAGCGGTTAATTGATTTCTACAGATGGCAGGGAATGGAGGAGAAGGTAAGGGCATCTGAAGAGGAATATCGCAGATTAACTGTCCCTCGTCCTCCAAAAACTGGACAGGTAGTAAAGTCCAAGAAAATTGGTAGAAACGATCCGTGCCCCTGTGGAAGTGGGAAGAAGTACAAGAAATGCTGTCTAAACAAAGAGGTCTCATAGAACAAAGAATCTTTCAAGATGCGCGTTGCCCATAGGGGTTTCGATGTATTATGATTTCTAAAGGAGAAGAAAGGAATAGAATATGCCTGACGGGGAACATACCTTGGCAGTTTTTATTGATTTTGAGAACCTGGCCCTCGGTTTTAAGGGTAAAAAAGATAAGCGGTTCGATATCCAGAAGGTCTTAGAACGTCTGGTGGAAAAAGGAAAGATCATCGTGAAGAAGGCCTATGCGGATTGGGCTGATTATGCAGATTATAAAAGGCCCCTTCATGAGGCAGCCATCGAACTGATCGAAATACCCAAGCGTTCGATTACAGGAAAGAATTCTGCAGACATCCGACTTTGCGTGGATGCCCTTGATCTCTGTTATTCCAAAGAGCATATTGATACCTTTGTGATCGTTTCAGGGGATAGTGATTTTTCTCCCTTGGTCTCTAAATTGAAAGAGAATGGCAAGCGGGTGATCGGTCTCGGGATGAAGGAATCGAGTTCCAATCTCTTAATCGATAACTGTGATGAATTCATTTACTATGAAGACTTGGAGCGTCCCTTAGGCATCCCCCCGAAGATCGAACAGGACTTACCTGAAAAGAAGAAAGAAGCCTTTCAACTCCTCGTAGATTCGGTTGTGGCTCTTGTCCGTGAGAATAAGGAGGTACTCTGGTCCTCCATGGTAAAAGAGACGATGAAGAGAAAGAAACCCTCTTTCAATGAATCCTACCATGGTTATCGGACATTTAGCGACCTTCTTGAAGATGCAGAAAAGCGAGGGATCATCCGGTTGAGAACAGATGCCCGAAGTGGAACCTATGTGATTGTTGGTTTTGGCAAAGAAGAGAAGAAGACCGAGGCAGAGAAAGGAAATGGATCAAGAGAAAACAACCTGAGAAAGACTACGAAATCTCATTGGCGATCTCGACAGAGAAGGCCCAGGCCGTCTTTACCTACAACCGACCCTTCTGAGGCTGCTTCTCACGCCTTAAAATCGGAATCGGTTGAGTAGCTCCCCCCGTTCTCCTTCCCAACCTCCTGCCATCGAATGCAGCGGCTGAAGTGATCCCCGTTGACCTGAAAGAGAGGAGGTTCTTCCTTCTTGCAATCTTCAATCATGAAATTGCATCTCGGATGGAATTTACATCCAAAAGGCAGATCCATAGGATCAGGGACCTGACCGGGAATGGCATTGAGCCTTTCTTTTTTTTCTGTCAATTGGGGGATGGAATTCATTAATCCTCTTGTATAAGGATTGCGATTCTGATTAAAGATGGCTTCAATCGGACCGTATTCAAAGATCCTTCCAGCATACATCACGGCCACCCGATCCGCAATCTCTGCGATGACCCCAAGGTCATGAGTGATCAACAGGACCGCCATTCCCATTTCTCTCTGTATCTCTTTCAATAAGTGCAGCACCTGGGCCTGAATCGTGACATCCAAAGCTGTAGTAGGCTCATCGGCAATGAGAAGCTTGGGTTGGCAGGAGAGGGCCATGGCGATCATTGCCCTCTGTCTCATTCCCCCACTCAATTGATGAGGATAGGAATCAATCCT
>JBBIRT010000021.1:27815-30014 GCA_037441725.1 Deltaproteobacteria bacterium
GGGAATCATCACCCGATCAAGCATCTCGATGGCCCTCTTTCTTGCCTCTTTCTTATCCAATCCCTGATGGAGCATGATGGCCTCCATAATCTGGTCACCAATCGTAAACACTGGATTGAGAGAGGTCATGGGTTCTTGGAAAACCATTGAGATATCATTCCCCCTTACCTTTTCCATCTCTTTCTCATTTAGATTCAATAAATTTTTTCCATTGAAAAAGATTTCTCCATTCACAATTCGACCAGGAGGGATCGGAATCAGTTTTAACAGGGAGAGACCGGTGACACTCTTTCCACACCCAGATTCACCAACCAGGCCCATGATTTCTCCAGGAAAGATTTCAAAGCTTACATTTTCAACGGCTCGAATGACTCCATCTTCGGTGACGAAATGAATGGAGAGGGAGCGAACTTCAAGCAAGGGTTTTTTCTTTAAAATTTGGTTCATTGAGATTAATCCCTTAAAAAAGTTCAAGGTAACGGCAATGGTGATGAACCCATCTTCGTTTAGAGTCTAAGGGTTATGTCAATCTTTATCTCCTTCCCCTCAGCCTTGGATCGAGGGCATCTCGCAATCCTTCCCCCAAGAGATTGAAAGAGAGGACCGTAAGGAGTATGGCTAAACCTGGAAAGACCGTCAGCCACCAGGCATCAAAGATATAGGTCCTTCCCTCGGTAAGAATATTTCCCCAGCTTGGGGCAGGGGGTTGAACGCCAAATCCAAGGAAACTTAAACCTGCCTCAACAAGAATAGCCGTGGCCACATCCAGGGTGGCCGTAACAAAGACTGGAGCCAAGGCATTGGGGAGGATGTGTCGAAAGATGATCCTGTGGTCTTTGACTCCAAGTGCTTTGGCTGCTTGAGTAAAATCTCTTTCTCGTAAGGAGAGAAATTCAGCTCTTACAAATCGAGAGGTCCCCATCCAAGAGGTGATGCCGATGACCACCATGACCTTAAAAAGACTGGGACCTAACAGGGCAACCACAGTTAGAATGAGAAAGAAGGAAGGGAAGCAGATCATGATATCCACAAACCGCATTAGCAAAGAGTCTACCCACCCTCCATAATAACCCGCTAAAGCTCCTATTAGGATTCCAATAATAATAGAGATGGCCACAGCCACAAATCCCACCGACAGGGAGATCCTGGACCCATAGAGCATTCGGCTAAAGACATCCCGGCCCAGATTATCTGTTCCCAGATAATACTGGTAAGAAGGGGGTTTCAATTTTTGAGAGACCTCAGTCTTTCCTGGATCATGGGGGGCGATCAAAGGGGCAAGCCCTGCGATGAAGAAGGTGATCAAAATGATCACTAACCCCCCTACTGCCAGTCTATTTTTTTTAAAGTATCGCCAAAAGGTCTTTTGGGGTAGATCTCTCATTGGTTATTGGTATCGAATCCTTGGGTCTGCAATCCCATAGAGGATATCAGCAATAAAATTTCCAAGGAGGACGAGAACAGCTGAAATAGTTAAAATGGTCATCACCACAGGATAGTCACGGGCAAGGGCGGCTTGATAAAGTAACCGACCAATCCCTGGCCAGGCAAAGACGGTCTCAATGATGATCGATCCTCCAATCAATCCAGGGATGAGAAATCCAAAGATGGTGATGATTGGAAGGAGGGCATTCCGAAGGGCATGTTTATAATAGACGACCTCTTCAGAGAGCCCTTTTGCTTTTGCCGTGCGGACGTAATCCTGACGAATGACCTCAAGCATACTGGAACGTGTGTATCGAGAAAGTCCCGCAATTCCGTGAATGGCCATGATGATAGACGGAAGCATCAAATGCCAAAAACGGTCAAGGATAATCTCTGTGGTGGTAAAGTCTTCTGTTACAAAGGACCTCATCCCAAGGACGGGATAGCCAAAGAGTTTAACCGTGGCAAGGATGAGGAGATAGGCGATCCAGAAGGTTGGGGTAGAAATTCCGAGATAGGCCCCAAAGGTTCCTAAATGATCCAAAAGGGTATATTGCCTTCGGGCTGAAAAAACCCCGAGAGGGATGGCCAGTGAAAAGATGATGAGGGTGGCCACTAAATTTAGTAGTAAGGTATTTCCGATCCGTTCACCAATCTTTTTTAACACAGGCCTTCCATCCTTGAAGGAATAGAGACGGCCAGAGAAGAGCTTTTTAATCCAGAGAAAATATTGTTGATAGATGGGTTTATCGAGATCGTAATTTTTCTCCATCT
>JBBIRT010000022.1:0-29120 GCA_037441725.1 Deltaproteobacteria bacterium
GCTCAAAAGTTTTTCCATCACACCTCTCCATTCTATATGGCTTAAGATACTTTTCCAGAGATCTCGGATAGAGACCTCTGAAAAAGTTTAGAAACTCTTTTTGAAATCGTTTTCAGAGATTAAATAAATGAATCCTTAAAAAACAAAAATGAAGGTATTATTAATCCAACCAGGACATAAGAAAAAGACCATAGGATTTGATCGAATGATCTTCTGTGAACCTTTAGGCTTAGAAATGGTAGCCGGGGCATTAAAAGATCATCAGGTCCGGCTTCTGGATATGAGGCTGGAGAACAATCTTCATCAAGTCCTTTCTTCCTTTCAGCCAGAAATCTGTGGAATTAGTTGTTCCTATACGATCGATGTATCTTCCACTCTTCAAATAGCTCAGGAGATCAAAGGGAATGGAAAATCCCCCTTCGTAGTGATTGGTGGGCATCATGCTACGATGATGCCTAAGGACTTCTTTAAAAAAGAGATTGATGCCGTTGTGATTGGAGAAGGGGAATGGACGATGAAGGGTCTGGTGAAAGCCTTGGAGAAAGGGGAAGACCTCAAAGCGATTCCCGGACTCTTCATTAAAAATGGTGAAGACTTCAGTTATACAGGAAAGAGGGATTTCATTGAGGATTTAGACTCTCTCCCTTACCCTGATGATAATATCATTCGGAAATATCGACGATCCTATTACATGGGTTTCCAAAAGCCTTTGGCTTTGGTTGAAACCGCCAGGGGATGTCCTTATCATTGTAATTTTTGCAGCGTCTGGATTTTTTATCAGGGGCGTTGCAGGATGAAAAGTCCGGAGAGGGTAATTTCCGAGTTGATGCGACTCCAGGAAAAGAAGGTCCTCTTTACTGATGACAATTTCCTCATGAATGTGGCCCGAGCCGAAGAGATTGCGAGAGAGATTAAGAAAAAGAAAATAAGAAAAAAGTTTACCTTCCAGGCAAGAAGCGATACCATTGTTCAACATCCTGAGCTCATCGTCCAATGGAAAGAGGCTGGTCTCAGGGGTGTTTTTATTGGGTTTGAAAAGATTCGGGATGAGGCCTTGGCCTCCATTGATAAGAGGAATAGTGTTAAAAATAACGAAAGGGCCTTAGAGATATTGCATACCTTAGGGATCGATGTCTGGGCCTCCTTTATCGTAGATCCTGATTATGAAAAAGAGGATTTTGAAAGACTCAGATCTTATATCATCGACCATCATATTCGAACGCCTACCTTCTCAATCCTCACCCCCCTCCCTGGAACGCCTCTCTTTACAGAAAAGGAGGATAAATTAACGACTAAAAATTACGATCTTTTCGATATTGCCCATGCCGTTCTCACGACAAAGCTTCCATTGAAAGAATTCTATGAGGAGTATGCAAAACTCTGGGACACCCCTTATTCCAAATACCAACTGATCTGGGAAGGGTTTAGGGCTCTTCTCAAAGGACATTTCACCCTCTCCCAATTGATGAGGATGCTTTGGTCTGCTCAAAAACTCTCTGATCCTTCTTTCTACCTAAGTCATTCTGAAGTCAATGCAAATTCCCACAGTCATTGAAAATGTTCTAAAGACTACCCTCCTTGACAGAGCATCACCCACCTACAATGGAAATGCCCCAGGAGTATGGTTACGGGGACGAGGCCTGTTTCATATATCGTTAAAGGGCTTCGTCAAATTCCTAAGATGATCAACCTAACCAATAGACGATACAGGCATCTTACCGTTTTCTTTAGACGTTTTTTCTATCCAATTTGCATGGAGAGAAATCTCTGGACTTCTTCCAAGGTGGGGATCCCTTTTCTTCCACCAAGATCTCTACACTTCAGGGCTGCCACCGCATTGGAAAACTTTAAAATTTCTGAAATCTCCCAATGCTGCAGGAGCCCATAAATGAATCCTCCATGAAAGACATCTCCTGCACCAGTGGTATCTACAGTCTTGACTCTAAATCCTTGGGTATAGAGTATTTCACCATCCACTAAGGCCATTGAACCTTCATGCCCTAAGGTGGCACATAGAAATCCAGGGGTATACTTTTGAAGCTCAAGAAGGGCTTTTTCTCTATCTGAAATCCCCGTAAAAAGTTTAGGAAAGGATGAGGAGGTGATGAGAAAGTCAATCTCTTTGATCAATTCAGAGGTAAGCGGTTCCACCTTGTCAAGATCTAAAACGGTTAAAATCTTCTCTTCCTTTGCCCATTTAGCACATTGAATGGCGGCCCGGATGTCATGTCCATCCAGATGGAGAATTTTTCCAGAGCAAACCTCCTCTCTCTGAAGTTCACCTTCTCGATACATTAATCCTTCATCTCGGTTCCAGAGGATGGTTCTCTCTCCTGAAGGCTTATCGACAATAATCATAGCAAATTGGTTCGTTGCATGGGGTTCAATCCTTACGGAAGAGATATCCACTCCTTCACTACGGATGGAGTCCAAAGAGAATTGCCCCCACTCATCCCCTCCAACTTTTCCAATATATTTGGTCTTTACCCCCCATCGACTTAGAGCCACAAGGGCAGTGGCTACCTGACCTCCTCCTTGTTTGGAAAATCGTAGGATCTTCATTTTTGAATTGAGAGTGGGAAATTCAGGAACCAAACCGAGGAGGTCAACCGAATTGAGTCCCATCCCAACGACCTCAAAAGGTTTTTCTTCCGTAAAAGTAAGGTTAAAATACCTGTCCCTCATCATCCCTCTTTAAGTAATTCCCTGGTAAATTTCTAAAACTTTATTTCTCCATTAAAAATTCTATAACCTCTTTTAAAAAGATTTCAGGAGCGGTGTCCATTGCCGCATGCTGTTGTCCTGGCAAGATTCTCAACTTACAATTTGGTAGAGATTCATGCAGAGCTTTGGTCGCCTCCTTAAAGAAGGATGGGCTATCACTCCCAAGGAGGAGTAACGTAGGGGTTTCCATGTTTGAAAATCGCTCGGGCTGAAAAACATAAGATCGAACACTTTCTTCCTCCCTCGGAAGGGTGTGAGCCGTAGCGATTCTTAATGGCCAGTTGGGAAGGGATCTCAAGACAAGAATCTCATGGGGGGGAATGCCGACAATCTCTTTCAAGAAAATAAGTAAGGCCTTTTCACGGTGTCCTTCTCGAAGACATTCCTTCACACGATCTAAGGCGTGATTTGGGTCATCCTTCTGAATGACCGTCTGAATGGGAGGTTCATATAAAATGAGCTTTCTTAGGTTTTTGGCCTTAAGGGAAGCCTCCAGGGAACAGATTGCTCCATAGGAATGCCCCAAAAGATTTACTGGCCCAGGGATGGAATCAACGATTGCTATCACATCATCGCACTCACATCCAATAGAATAGGATTGGGTATCTCCACTTTTTCCCCGACCTCTTCGATCGATAGCGTAAACCGTAAATTGCTGCTCCAATTTTGGTAGGATGGGCATCCAACGGGAGTGATCAGAAGCTGCTCCATGGATCAAGACAAGGGGGGGACCCTGTCCCCTCTTTTCAAATGCGATCTGAATCCCATCCTTTGACTGGATATATTCCATCACTCCATTCCTCCTGAATTCAATCATCACAAGATTTTTTCTTAATAGGATAATTATCCTACTTGGATCATATTTTCAAATCTATTTCTAATTGTCAAAAGGCCTTCATCATCTATGCAATCTGCGACCCATCCAAAAGGAGAATAAGGAAGAATATCCTCCTATGGCTCAATGATTCATCAAGGGGTAGATAGATCTCCAGGGTTGACTCAAAGGGGGGACTCGTTGTATAAAAAAGGTAACTTCTTGGAAGGTAAGAAAATTGGAGGGCATTGCGACCATCATCCTTGCTGCTGGAAAAGGGACTCGGATGAAATCAGATTTGGTGAAGGTCCTTCATCCTGTCTTGGGACTTCCCATGCTTTCCTATCCAATTCAACTTTCTTTGAATGGGCTCAAGGCTGAAAAGACGATTGTGGTGGTGGGTCACCAGGCAGATCGGATTCAGGAAAAATTTAAAGATCTCCAGATCGATTTCGCCTTCCAAAAAGAACAACTGGGCACAGGCCATGCGGTGCTACAAGCCATTCCATTTCTTGAATCGTTCAAAGGTACGGTATTGATTCTCTGTGGAGATGTTCCCCTTGTGAAGACTGAAACCCTTCAATCTTTCGTAGAGTCCTTTAGAGAAGTTGAATCAACCCTCTCGGTATTAACAGCCATCGTTGGAAACCCCTTTGGATATGGTCGGATCTTAAGGAATTTAGAAGGCTGGCTTGAAAGGATCGTTGAAGAAAAGGACGCCACAGAAGAAGAGAGAATGATCCGTGAAATCAATACAGGGATCTATTGTATTCGATCCTCCTTCCTCATGGAAGGCTTGGGAGAGATTGGAAGAGAGAATGCTCAAAGGGAATACTATCTTACAGACTTGGTTGAGATTGCAAGAAAGAGGGGTCTGAGATGTTCTGCCCATATTGCACCCAAACCTGAAGAAGTCATGGGAATCAATACGAGGATTGATCTTGCCACCGCCAACGAATTTCTTAGACAGGAGAAGTTAAGGTCCCTGATGCTTTCTGGAGTAACCATCATCGATCCTAAAACCACTTACGTAGATCAAGCCGTTGAAGTCGGAAAGGATACGGTTCTCTATCCCAATTGTTATCTCTATGGAAAGACACAAATTGGTGAACGTTGCTTGGTTGAATCCAATTCAATGATTTCGGATTCCCAGATTGGAAACGATGTGATCATTCGCCCAAATTCAGTCATCACAGAAAGCAAGATTGAAGAGGGAGCCTCCATCGGTCCCTTCGCCCATCTAAGACCTTTGAGTGAAATAAAGACGAAGGCGAAAATAGGTAACTTTGTGGAGGTCAAGAAGTCAGTCATCGGAAAGGGTTCAAAGGCCAACCATCTTTCCTATATCGGTGATTCTGTTTTGGGCGAGGAGGTCAATATTGGGGCTGGAACCATTACTTGTAACTATGATGGTTTCAAGAAGCATCAAACGATCATTGGGAATCGAGTCTTTGTTGGGTCGAATGTTGAATTGATCGCCCCTGTCAAAGTTGGCAATGACTCTTTAATCGGTGCTGGCACAACCGTGACGAAGGATGTCCCAGAAGGGGCATTGGCCATCAGCAGGGTAAAACAGAAGAACATCAAAGGCTGGAGAAAGAAGCTGGATCTCAGGCAAAAAGGAAATAAAAAGGATTAGCCTATGTGCGGCATCGTTGGGTATGTTGGCCCGAGGGAGACGGCCAGGGTTCTTATTGAAGGACTCAAGCGACTTGAATATAGAGGATACGATTCAGCAGGGATTGCTGTCTTTCATCAAGGCAAGATCGAGATTCGAAGAAAAGAAGGAAAATTGACAAAGTTAGAGGAACTGATTAAAGGAGAGGCCTTTGATGGAAGGGTGGGAATCGGTCATACTCGATGGGCAACCCATGGAAGACCCTCTGATGAAAATGCCCATCCCCATAAAGCCGGTAAAGTGGCTGTGGTGCACAATGGTATTATTGAAAATTATCTCCCGTTGAAAGAAAACCTCAAAGGCAAAGGCCATCTCTTCACCTCTGAAACCGATACAGAAATCATCTCCCATTTAATCGATGAATTCATCAAGGAGGGATATGCATTCCTTGAAGCCGTGAGGGAGGCCCTAAATCAAATCAAGGGATCTTATGCATTGGGAATTCTTTTTGAAGGAGACGAATATTGTTTGATTGCGGCCCGAAAGGAAAGCCCCTTGGTGATTGGGCTTGGAGAAGGGGAGTATTTTATCGCATCAGATCTCCCTCCCATTTTACCCTATACCCAGAACTTTATCTTCATGGAGGATGACGAGGTCGCTCTTCTTTCCTCCAATCAAATGAAGATTTACGATCTCAAAGGGGAGGAGGTAGTCAAGGAGCCTAAGCGAATTGATTGGAATCCTTTGATGGCTGAAAAGGGTGGATATAAACATTTTATGTTGAAAGAAATCTTTGAACAACCCAGGGCAGTCATCGATACCATGAGGGGCCGACTCTCTGAGGAAAAAGGCGATGCCCTTCTTGAGGATGTCCATCTGGATCCAATCTTTCTCAAAACCCTTCGGCGGATCAATTTGATTGCTTGTGGAACCTCTTACCATGCCGCCTTAGTAGGGAAGTTTCTTATTGAAGAGTTTAGCAGAATTCCTGTGGAGGCAGATATCGGCTCCGAGTTTCGTTATCGGAATCCCATCGTCGGGAAGAATGATCTGCTTATTGCTATCTCCCAATCCGGGGAGACTGCTGACACCCTGGCAGCATTGAGAGAGGCAAAACGGAAGGGTGCAATGACCCTGGCCATCTGTAATGTTGTGGAGTCGAGCCTCGCTAGGGAGGCAGATCACGTGATCTATACCCATGCTGGACCTGAAATCAGTGTGGCCTCTACCAAAACCTTTGCCACCCAATTGGTCATCCTATTTCTCCTTGCCCTTCGAATGGGAAGGGAGTTAGGTTTCCTTTCCTTTGAAGAAGGGAGAAGGTTGATTGAGGAGTTGGTAAGAATCCCCCATCACATGGAAGAGCTCCTAAGGACCTCCCCTCAAGTGGCCAAGATTGCCAGAAAATATCTCTATGCCAGGGACTTCCTCTATCTTGGCAGGGGGATCAATTATCCCATCGCTTTGGAAGGGGCGCTTAAATTGAAAGAAATCTCTTATGTCCATGCAGAGGGGTATCCTGCAGGCGAGATGAAACACGGGCCGATTGCTTTGATAGATCGGGATGTGCCTGTCGTCGTCCTTGCAACAAAGAACAATATTTATGACAAAGTGGTTTCGAATATTGAAGAGGCGAAGGCACGGGAAGGGAAGGTGATTGCTCTGGTCTCACCCTCGGATCGAGAGATCTTAAATAAAGTGGATGATGTAATTTTCATCCCCGAAACAATCCCCTCTCTCACTCCTATCCTGCTCACCATTCCCCTGCAACTCCTGGCCTATTATATGGCTGATTTCAAAGGCACGGATGTGGATCAGCCAAGGAACTTAGCGAAAAGCGTCACCGTTGAATAAACATTCTGATTTTCAGAATCATATCATGAACTCCTTACTCAACGATCTCAACCCAGTTCAGCAAAAAGCGGTTTTAGAGACAGAAGGTCCTCTCCTCGTCTTCGCAGGGGCGGGCAGTGGAAAGACCCGGGTCTTGACCTACCGAATTGCCTATCTTATTCAAGAGAAAGGAATTCGGCCTTGGAATATCTTTGCCGTCACCTTCACCAACAAGGCTGCTGACGAAATGCGAGAAAGGGTTGAGAGGCTTCTGGGGCGATCGGCAAGGGGAACCTGGATTTCTACCTTTCATTCAGCCTGTGCTCGAATTTTAAGACAACATATTGAACGACTTGGGTTTAAGAGAAATTTTGTGATTTATGATGATCAGGATCAAGAGCGACACCTTAAGACCATCATGAAGGAACTCAACCTGGATTTTAAAATGTTTCCTCCACGGGCTATTCAATCGGCTATCGAACAGTTAAAAAACGAAGGGGTGACTCCCGATCAATATACCCCTAATCCCTATAACATCTTTCAGAAAAGGGTGGCCTTGGTTTATCAACGCTATCAGGAGGACCTTCGGAGAAACAATGCTCTTGACTTTGGAGACCTTCTCACCTATGTAGTGATTCTTTTTCGTCGTTATCCGGAGATCCTTCACTCCTATCAAGAGCTCTGCCGATATGTGATGGTGGATGAATTTCAAGATACCAACCTAATTCAGTACCAATTAATTCAAAAGATGGTTGAAGCCCATCAAAATATTTGTGTGGTTGGGGATGATGACCAGTCCATCTACCGTTGGAGGGGGGCAGAGGTTGGAAACATTTTGAATTTTGAGAAGGATTTTCCAAGGGCTAAGGTGATCACCCTCGAACAGAATTACCGATCTACTCAGAACATCTTACTGGCAGCTTACCATGTCGTGAGAAAAAATCGTTATCGTAAGGAGAAAAAACTCTGGACAGAAAATCCAGAGGGGGAGCCGCTGACTTTCTATGTGGCGGAGGACGAAACAGATGAAGCCCGTTTCACCGTTCAAAAGATCATCGAACTTGTCTCTTTAGGAAAATCCCCAAAGTCCTATCGGGACATCGCCATCTTTTATAGGATCAATGCTCAGTCTCGTGCGATTGAAGAGGAATTGGTAAAACAGAAAATCCCCTATACCATTGTAGGAGGTTTGAAATTCTATGAACGAAAAGAGATTAAAGATGTCATGGCTTACCTGAAGTTGATTGACAATCCTTCAGACGGTCTCAGCTTGAAGAGAATCCTCAACGTCCCTCCGAGGGGAATTGGGGAGAAGACTATTGAAAAGATGGAGGCCTTTGCAAAAGAGAAGGGGATTCCCCTTTTTGAAGGATTGAAGCAAATGACCGAAAGGGATGAACTCCCTCTTTCAACGAAGCTTAAAATTAGAAATTTTATCCAGATGATTGAATCCTTTCGAGAAGACGCCAAGAATCTTTCTTTGAGCCAGTTAACCATGGTCATCCTTGCTAAGACCCAATATCTCCAACGATTAAAAGAAGAAGGAACCGATGAGGCAATCTCAAAAATTGAGAATATCGATGAACTCATCAATGTGATGACCGCAATGGAACAAGGAGAAGAAAAGGTTTCACTTGAAAGCTTCTTAGATAAGGTTTCGTTGGTGACAGATATCGATCTCTATGAGGACAAAGGAAATCGGGTTTCTTTAATGACCCTTCATTGTGCGAAAGGACTTGAATTTCCTATTGTTTTTATTGTAGGCGTTGAAGAAGGCCTTCTCCCCCATTCCCGACGAGGGGAAGAGATTGAGGACATGGAGGAGGAGAGAAGGCTTTTCTATGTAGGGATGACAAGGGCAAAGGAAAGGCTTTTTCTTTCCCGGGCCGAGGAGCGATCTACATTTGGTGTGGGTCGGGCCAATCTTCCCTCTCGCTTTCTGGATGAACTCCCAATTGAATTGATTCGGTTTGAGGGGAAAAAAGATAGGGTAGAAAGTTTCATCCTAAATGAGGTCCACTGGGGTGATGAGATGGATCAAACCGAAATCAAAATGAATGATCTCTCTCTTGGGCATTCCCTCTCAGAGGGAGAGGAGACTTCCTTGTCCCCTGAAGGATTTTTCCCTCTCAGAATAGGAATGAGGGTAAGGCATCCAAAATTTGGAGTGGGAAAGGTTAAATCTGTGGAGGGGATGGATGAAAATCAAAAAGTGGTGGTCCTCTTCCAGAACGGAGGAATCAAACGGCTAAAAGTTAAGTATGCGCCTCTTGAGGTCCTTGAATAATACGAAGCAACAAAATTCAAAAACCCAAATAGAATTCTTTTAGTCATTTGAATTTGGAAGGAGGCATTCTATCCAAGGAGATCCCAATGAAGACCTATTTCATCTTATCGGCCATAGGCAAGGATCGGCCAGGGATTGTGGCCGACGTCTCAGAAGTAATCTATGAGTGTGGGGGAAACATAGAGGATTCGAGCGTAGCTCTCCTTCGGAACCATTTTTCTCTTCTCCTGCTTTTCTCAACAGAGAGGGAAGAAGTGAATCAGAAACTCTCCTCTGCCCTGAAGCGATTGGAATGGGAAAAGGGACTGACTGTATTTTATTCTCCGATCACCCTTGATCAGGCATACCCCAAAGTTGAGACAAAGTCTGATCGCTTTAAAATTACCACTTCAGGAGTGGATCATGCTGGAATCGTCTTCAGGGTATGCCGATGGTTAGCCGATTGTGGAATTAATATCATCGATATGGAGACCCATCGGGTCCTCTCTCCCGAGAGTGGAACCCCACTTTTTGAAATGGAGATGGAGATGGAAGTTCCTCGCACCCTTTCTGAAGAGAAATTGAGAGAAGATCTTCATGCCCTTGCCAATGAGTTGATGATCGATCTGGTTTTGAGAAGAGTCTAACCAGAAAAAAATTGATCGCTTTTCCTTCTTTTAGGATGTTCTTGACTCACCGGAAGATTCACAAAGAAGGAGGCGCCCTTTTCTAATTGACTCTCCACATAGATATACCCTTTATGATCCTGAACGATCTGATTTGAAATGGAAAGACCCAATCCGCTGCCTGTGGTTTTGGTAGTAAAAAATGGATTGAAGATATCCTCTAAATGTTCCTCTGGAATTCCAGGGCCTGTATCCGTAAATTCAATCTGAACATAGGGTTCTCCGGTCGGCTTTCTAAAAGAACGGGTCCTGATGAAGATCTTTCCTCTCTCCGGGGTGGCTTCAATCGCATTAATCAAAATATTTAAAAAAACCTGCTTGATCTGTTCCCGATCAATCTGTATGGGAGGGAAATCAGTGGAATAATTTTTGATCAATTCAATCTGTTTTTTCTTTGCCTCTGTTGAAACCAAAAGGATCATTCCATCCAAAATCCCATTGATATCCTCCAATTCTAACTTTGGATCTGAAGGTCGAGCAAAATTGAGAAGCTCGGTTACCAAAGAAGAAATTCGGTCTACTTCCCCTGAAGCGATCTTTAGGAACTGGGTTCGAAACTCTTCATCGTCAAGCCGTTCCCTAAGTAATTGGGTCAGAGTCTTAATGGCCACCAGGGGATTTCGAATCTCATGGGCCAGTCCAGCCGTTAAGGTTCCCAGGGAGGCCAGACGATCTGCGCGGCGAATATAGGACTTTGATCTTTTCAAATCTTCATAGAGTCTTGCATTTTCAATCGCAACGGCGGTCTGATTAGCCAGGGTACTAAGCAATTCGATATCCTCATGGGAATAAGCATCCTTGTTGAATTTATGGCTCAGATTGATCATCCCAATAAGCACCCCCTTCGAAATAAACGGGATACTGACCTCAGCCTCCAGAAAGGACATCTTTTCAATGACATGGTTTAATTCAGAAATATTCCTCCCCTTCTCCAATTCCTCTCTTATAATAATCTCGCCCATCTTTTGCAAATAATGAGGAAGAGGATCATTCTTTAAAAGAAAGGGGGTGGAATCAGCTTTCTTTACATTCCTTGACTCTTGAAGCAAATACCTTCCTTTTTCTTCATTCCAGATAAAGAGGGAAGCCTTCTCAACCCCCATGGTCTGGGTGATGGTCTCAATAATTTTCTTAGAGAGGGATTGGAGATCCAAAATGGTAACCATCGCCTTGCTAAATTCCATCAAGGTCTCACGATAATCATAGCGGTCTTTAAAAAGAATCTGCTCGACCGCCCTTTCGGTTCCATGTCTTATTCTTTCGAACAGAATGGCTCCTAATAAAATGAGTAAAAAAATGGTCAGAGAGAATAAATAATGGACCTTCCCCAAAAAAACTTTCTGACTGAGGAGGCTCATCAGAAGCAACGGAACAAATAAAAGAAAGACCAGCAGAATATAGGTTGTCCCCTTCCTCATTACAACATTAATATCCATGAGCCGATGCTTAAGTATGGAATAGGTTGTGAAACCAAGCATCACCATGGTAAAGGGAGGGCCAAGCCAATTAAATTTTGAAACCCCAGCCATTGGCAGGAATAGATTGCTGATGAGAGCAAAAAACGAGGTAAAGAAAAGTCCCAAAAGACAGTATTTGACTTGAAGTCGTTCAATCCCAATAGAGTGTATATAAGTTCTTATAAGAATTATAAGTCCTATGATAATGTAGCTTGTTAAATAAAAGGAAAAGGATAAATAGAAAGGGCCATAGTTAAACATTTTTACGCCTGATCCAATGGAGGATACTATTTGATTTGTAAATGATAGAAATAAAAAAAATATTGTTGGTAAAAACAACAAGATTATCTCGGTGATACTAATGGTCCTCTTCTCGCGAGGGAAAAATAAAGTAAATAGGAGAAAAGATGGAGGGATAAGGCCAGAGGTTGCAAAACCCATCCTTCCCCAAAACAATTTTGAAGATTCATTACTAAAAAAATAAACCATGAAAAAACTTAATGCCCAACCAGATCCAGACCATGCCATGATTGAAAAAGCCAAACTTAGTCTCCTAAAAGACTTGGCTTTTAAATAAGTTAATAAACCAAATCCCAAATTCACTATAAATGCAACCATTAAAAATATTAATTTATAAATAAGCAAAATTGACCTCAAAATTTTTTATGAGTTTTATCGAACTTACCAACAATTACTACTGTATGACTCCCTCCAAAACCCATTGCATTCATAAGAGCAATATTTACTTTGTCTATTCTTGGATGGTTGGGGACATAATCAAGGTCACATTCAGGTCTTGGATTAATATGATTAATGGTCGGGGGAATTATATTTCTATCAATACTTAAAATACATGTTACCATTTGAAGAATTCCTGTAACCGAAATGGATTGCCCTGTGATTGGTTTTATGGAACTTACAGGAATCTGATATGCAAATTCACCGAATGTTTTTTTTATCGAAAATGTTTCATTTAAATCATATTCTAATTCACCATTGGCATGGGCATTGATATAATCAATATCTTTAGGTAAAAGGTGAGCATTATTCAATGCTTTTTTCATAATTTCGGCCCCTGTTTCACCTGTTTGATCTATATGAAATATATTATATGTTTCATTACCTGAAGCATAACTTAAAATTTCACCATATATCTTTACATCCCTATTTAATGCATGCCCAAGTTCTTCCAATATTATTACAGCCCCCCCCTCACCAAGTACAATTCCATCTCCATCCTTATCAAAGGGCTTCAATGCATTATTAGGGGTTTGTCCGTTATTTTTTGAAAGGATTCCAGAAGCAGAAAAAAGACTTAAAATATATGGTGTCACTGGTGCTTCACCAGCTCCTGCAAGCATAACATCAGCGTCTCCTAACCTTATAGTATTATACGCAACGCATATTGCATCGAGGCCAGAATTACATGCAGAAGATATTGTCGTATTTGTTCCTTTCAGACCTAGTTCTAAACTTATAATTCCTGAAGCTGAATGTGAGCAAGTCATTACAGCTGCGAATGGATTAATTCTTTTTATTCCCTTCTCTATAAAAGCTAAATGTTGTCCTTCTGAATAACCTGCCCCTCCACTCCCAGTTCCAATGACCACGCCAATTCTATATGGGTCGATCGATTTTAAATCTAATTTTGAATCTTCGACTGCCATCTTAGAAGCCGCTAAAGCAAATTGGGCGAAACGGGCTAATCTTTTTGCCGTTTTATAATCCATATAATCGGTAGGATCGAAACCATGGACTTCGGCTGCAACTTGGCAGGGATATGAGGAGGCATCGAAATGGGTGATTCTCCTGATAGCTGATCGGCCATGGACCAAAGAATCCCAGAAGGGTTCAATCCCAATCCCATTAGGAGCCACCACTCCCATTCCTGTAATGACCACTCTCCGTTTTTCCATTAATGAGGTCACCTCCTGTTCCTTTTCCCCTTTCATTCAAAAAGGTATAGATCGTTGGGTTGTCTTGATGATTATTATAATTGATTTTAAATTTGTCAACAAATTTGTTCATTTTTTTAAACAGTTTTGTTAGCTAAGAGTTTTTTGGATTTCTAAATCCCATATGTAATAATATAAGAAAATAGGAGTAAAAAATCGAAAGGGGCCAGCCATGAATTTTCCAGAGGATTTACTTTATACAGAAACCCATGAATGGGTAAAGAAAAGAGGAAACCAGGTCACCATCGGGCTAACCGATTATGCCCAAAACCAATTGAAGGATATCGTTTATATAGAATTTCCAAAGATTGGATCAGAGTTTAAAAAAGGGGATAGCCTTGGGGTCATTGAATCGGTGAAGGCAGCTGCCGATCTCTATTCCCCTGTCTCAGGAAAAGTGATAGAAATAAATTTGATCCTAAAGGAAAATCCTCAATTCATTAATGAAGATCCTTATGGAAAGGGATGGCTGGTCAAAATGGAGATTAAAGACAGCAAAGAGTTAAAGGACCTCCTCTCCTCAAAATCTTATCAAGAAACGTTAAGTGAGGAATCATGATGCAAGATTACCTTCGCTACATCCCCCATACGGAAGAGGATATTCAAGAGATGCTTAATGTGATCGGGGTTAAACGAATAGAAGACCTCTTTCAAACCATTCCTGAAAGATATCGATTATCCAAACCATTAAATCTTCCTGAGCCCCTCTCCGAACCCGGCCTCATTAGGCATTTAAGTGAATTACAGGCTCCACGGATGAGCCAATTTTTAGGGGGCGGAGCTTACCATCATTTTATCCCGACCATTGTCTCGAATCTGGTCTCTCGATCTGAATTCTATACGGCTTATACTCCCTATCAACCTGAAATCAGCCAGGGAACCCTTCAAGCCATATTTGAATATCAGACATTGGTATGCCAATTAACAGGGATGGAGGTTTCAAACGCCTCCCTCTATGATGGGGCTTCGAGTCTTGCAGAGGCTGTACTGATGGCCTCCCGGATTACAGGAAAGAAAAAAATCCTCATCTCCCAAACGGTTCACCCAGAATATCGACAGGTGATACAGACTTACATGGATCCCAATCAACAAGAGATTCAACTGATTCCCTATAAGAAAGAAGAAGGACGAATAGACGAAAAGATTCTGTTTGATTATCTCCAGGAAGACGTTAGCGCAGTGGTCATCCAAAACCCTAACTTTTTCGGTGTGGTTGAAAATTTTCAACCTATTGTAGAAAGGGTCCATGATTCAGGAGGATTGATGATCGTTGGATTCACTGAGGCTCTTGCCTACGGAATCCTTAAACCTCCTGGCGATTTAGGAGCGGATATAGTTGCAGGGGAGGGACAGAGTCTTGGAATCCCAATGTCTTATGGAGGCCCCTACCTTGGAATCTTTGCCACTCGAGAAAGGTTTATAAGAAATATGCCAGGGAGGTTGGTCGGGGAGACGATTGACATGGAGGGAAAAAGAGGTTTTGTTCTTACCCTTGCGACTCGAGAACAACATATTCGGAGGGAAAGAGCGACTTCCAATATTTGCACGAATGAAGGGCTTTGTGCTCTAATGGCAACGATCTTTTTATCCTGTCTGGGAAAAGAGGGGCTTAAAGAATTGGCCCTGATGAATCTGAGCAAGGCAGAATATGCAAAGAGGACAATTTCCAAAATTCAGGGTTGCCGATTAGCCTTTCCTTCTCCTACCTTCAATGAGTTTGTTCTTCAGGTAGAGAAGGAACCTGCAAGAATATTAGAAAAATTAAAAAAGGAAGGGATTTTAGGAGGAATTTCATTAGCCAAATTTTACTCAGAACTTGATCATCATCTCCTCATCACTGTCACAGAAATGAATAAGAAAGAGGAGATTGATCATTGGGCCGAAAGATTACAATATGCATTAAGGTGACCTATGCGGAAGGGGATAAAATGAGAAGGAGAACTGATCGAGGCCTCATTCAGGATGAACCCTTAATCTTTGAACAAGGGAGAAAAGGAAGAAAAGGGTATTCTTTGCCTCAATGGGATGTCGAAAGAATTGAGGCGGATCATTTCATTCCTTCTTCCCTTTTAAGGAATCATTGGGAGGGATTACCCCAGTTAAGCGAGATGGATGTGGTCCGTCATTTTACACGTCTCTCGCAATGGAACTATGGAGTGGATAGTGGGTTATATCCATTGGGTTCCTGTACCATGAAATACAATCCGAAAGTGAACGAAGAAATTGCAAGGATGGCAGGGTTTTCTAACCTTCATCCTTACACCCCTGAAGATCTCACCCAGGGGGTATTAAGATTGATGTTCGAACTTCAAAATTTCCTGGCTGAAATCGTTGGGATGGATCAGGTCACACTTCAACCAGCTGCAGGTGCACAGGGTGAGCTAACGGGTATGATGATGATCAGGGCTTGTCTTCAGGCCCGACAGGAGCGAAGAAAAAAAGTACTGATCCCGGATACTGCCCACGGAACCAACTGCTCCACCTCTACAATTGCCTCTTATCAAATGATTGAAGTTAAATCTAACGAAAGCGGGATAATCCCTCTCGAAAGGATTGTCGAATTGATGGATGAGGAGGTCGCTGCCCTCATGGTGACCAATCCCAATACACTCGGTATTTTTGAAGAAAATTTAGTCAGCATTGCAGAGATCGTGCATAAAAAAGGAGGATTTGTATATTGTGATGGAGCCAATCTTAATGCCTTGATGGGAATGGTAAAGTTGGGTGATTTGGGGGTTGATGTCGTGCACATCAATCTCCATAAGACCTTCTCAACACCCCATGGCGGAGGAGGTCCTGGAGCAGGTCCAGTAGCCATTAAGAAAGAATTGTCTCCCTTTCTCCCTATTCCCGTGGTAGAAAAACAAGGAGAAATCTACCATTTAAATTACAATCGTCCACAAAGCATTGGTAAGGTGAAAAACTTCTATGGCAATTTTGGAGTCTTAGTGAAGGCCTATGCCTATATCCTCTCAATGGGGCCAGAAGGATTGAAGCGGGCCAGTGAAATGGCAGTACTTAATGCCAACTATTTGATGAAAAGACTAAAGGGATATTACCATCTTCCTTATGCTAAACCCTGTATGCATGAATGTGTCTTTACAGATCGATTCCAGGAAAAACATCATATCTCTACCCTTGACATTGCCAAGAGGCTGATCGATTATGGGTTTCATCCACCCACCATCTACTTTCCCCTTGTTGTTAAGGGAGCATTGATGATGGAGCCAACAGAGTCAGAGAGCAAAGAAAATATTGACCAATTTATTGAAACGATGATTGGGATTGCTAAAGAGGCAGAAGAGGATCCTGACCTTCTAAGACAGGCTCCTCAGAGAGTCAAGGTAAGGAGGCTTGACGAAGTCCTGGCAGCAAGAAAACCAAGGTTGAGATGGAAAGGGACTGGGTCCTGATTCCGATTGTGGGTTGAGGAGCCCACGATGATCGAAAAATGACCGGATTATAACCCATCAATTACGACAAGGTTTCCAAAGGGGGGACTGAATGGAGTGGATCGCTCCATAAGATGGCGATGGTGACGAATCAAAAAGGATACATCATAGACTTGGGCCTGATGGATTATCAGAAGGCCTGGGATCTTCAGCATCAACTCTGGTCGAATCGAGTAAAGAATGAGATCCCGGATCTCATTCTCATCCTCGAACATCCTCATGTCATTACCCTTGGAAGACGTGGAAATCGATCCCACCTGCTCGTCTCTGAAGATTTTTTAAAGAAAATGGGAATCTCCATCTTTCATGTGGAGAGGGGGGGGGATGTCACCTATCATGGTCCTGGTCAGATGATTGCCTACCCCATCCTCAATTTAAGGACATATGAATATAATCTTCTCCGATACATTGATCAACTTGAAGAAGTCATCATCCGTGGGCTGAGGGATTTTGGAATTGAGGGAAGAAGAGATTCTATGAATCGAGGCGTGTGGGTCAATGACGAAAAGATTGCCTCACTGGGTTTAGCTATTAAACACTGGGTTTCCTATCATGGTTTTGCGTTAAACTATCAGACGGATTTGAAATTTTTTGACATGATTCATCCTTGCGGCCTCGAAGGAAAAAGGATGACCTCTATGGCAAAAATCCTTGGAAAAGAGATCCCTAAAGAAGAATTGGTTAAAAAGATAATCTTCCACTTTGAAGAGGTCTTTGAAAAGGAGTGGCAGAAGAGAAGGTTAGAGGAGATTTTATGTCAAAACCCCCTTGGTTGAAGAAAAGACTTCCTCCTTATCAAGACCTTGCGAAGGTGAAGTCCATCTTGGAGAGAGGAGCTCTTCATACAGTCTGCGAGGAGGCTCGTTGTCCAAACCTGGGGGAGTGTTTTTCCCAAGGCACAGCAACCTTTCTCATCCTTGGAGAAGTCTGTACTCGAAATTGTGGATTCTGCGCTGTCGAGCATGGAATTCCATCTCCCCCTGATGAGACCGAACCCCAGAGAATTGCAAAAGCGGTTCGTGAGATGGGCATTCGATATGCTGTCATTACCTCAGTGACCCGGGATGACCTCTCTGATGGAGGAGCCTCGCTTTTTAGTCAAACGATTCGATTAATTAAAAAGATAGATCATCATATAAAGATAGAAGTCTTAATTCCTGATTTTAAAGGAGACCCCTCAGCCTTAGAACAAGTCCTTAGGGCCTCTCCAGATGTCATGAATCACAATATCGAAACCATCTCCCGTCTTTATCCTTCCGTCCGGCCCCAGGCGGATTATCACCGATCCCTTTCTTTGTTAAAACAATCCAAAAAAAGTCGTCCCCATCTCTTAACGAAGTCAGGTTTCATGCTCGGGCTGGGGGAGACAAAGGCTGAGGTTTTAGAACTCCTCGAGGATCTGAGGAAAGTAGGATGCGATTTCTTAACCATTGGCCAATACCTTCAACCCCGTCCAGATTGTCTTCCTGTTGTTCAATTCATCCCTCCAGAGGAATTCGAAGAATATAAGAAGAAAGCTGAAGAGATGGGTTTCAGGGCCGTTGCCTCAGGTCCCTTCGTTAGAAGCTCTTTTCATGCTTTTGAGATGTTTGAAGAAGGTAATCTTTATAAAAGAGAATCCCTTCGGGGATGAAAGGGGATGAAAGGGGATGAAAAAAGGGATGAACCATAAATTTAAGACATTAATGCTTCTCATCATGATTATGATACAAAACATCTCCTGTACCCTATTTAAAGAAACTCAACCATCTCAATTGACTCCCATCGAGAAACCAACATCGTTGCCTCCCCCAAAACCCGCCAAGATTGCGTTGGTTTTAGGAGCAGGTTCCTCGAAAGGGTTTGCCCATATTGGAGTTCTCAAAATCCTTGAAACCAATAAAATCCCCATTCACATGATCGTCGGGACAAGTGTTGGGAGTGTGGTGGGTAGCCTTTATGCCTTTGGCCTCGATGCCTTCTCTCTCCAAAAACTTTCTTTTACCGTCCAAAAAGAGGATATTGTGGACCTTCTCTATCTTCCTAACAATGGCTTCATTAAAGGGGAGAAGCTCGAAGAATTTGTGAATAAACAGGTGAATTTTACCCCTCTTGAAAAATTAAAAATTCCTTTCTATGTAGTGGCCACCGATCTGGAAAACGGACATGAGACAGTTTTCGTAAAAGGGAATACGGGAATGGCGGTAAGGGCAAGTTGTTCCATCCCAGGGATCTTCAGACCTGTCAAAATCTTGGATAGAATTTATGTTGATGGAGGAGTGGTAAGCCCTGTGGCGGTTGAGGTCGCTAAAAGAAATGGAGCGGATGTAGTCATTGCAGTGGATATTTCATCTGGGATTGAACGAGCTCAACCCGAAGGTACGATCGAGACCATCCTCCAATCGATTAATATCATGTATTCAAAGCTTGGATCAATTCAACTGGCTCAGGCGGATGTCATCATCAAACCCAAAGTAGGCCATATTGGATCGGCTGATTTCTCAAAAAGACATGAGGCAATCCTTGAAGGAGAAAAGGCAGCTCTTGAAGCCTTACCCCAAATCAACCAAATCCTCCATCGTCTGAGGGAGGAAGGAAGATTGGAGTAAAATTTTGAATGCAAAGTTGGAATCACGAATGTCCATCCAACACCTCACGGATTTTGTGAGTCAATATATTTGCAGTAAAAGGTTTTTGAAGGAAAGCGGTCCCTTCTCCCAATACCCCGTGGCGAATGATGGCATCGTTGGTATAGCCAGAGATATAAAGGATCTTTATCTCAGGCCTCAGAATCTTCATACAATCTACCAATTCTCTTCCACTCATCCCTGGCATGACCACATCCGTAACCATCAAATGAATCGGTTGGGATCTGTATTCTTGTGCGATTCGCAAGGCATTTTCACCCCCTGAGGCCTCCAAGACATGGTAGCCATTTCTTTCCAGGATCATCCGTACTAAACCTCGAACCATCTCCTCATCCTCCACCAATAAGATGGTTTCCGTCCCCCGAACCGTCTTTTTGGAATCAGGGGTTGACTCCAACGACTCAACCATATCCTCAATCACGGGAAAATAGATTTTAAAGGTTGTCCCCTGGCCAGGCTCGCTATAAACCCAGATATATCCTTCGCTTTGTTTGACAATCCCATAAACCGTAGATAGCCCGAGCCCAGTCCCCCTTCCCTTCTCCTTGGTGGTAAAGAAGGGTTCAAAGATCCTCTCTTTCACCTCTGGGGTCATGCCCGCACCGGTATCACTGATTGAGATCATGACATAATGACCTGGTTTCACCCCGAGGTGGGTTCGAGTATAGTATTCGTCCAATTCAGCATTGGCTGTTTCGATCGTCAGTCTTCCACCCTTTGGCATCGCATCTCTGGCATTGACCACCAGGTTGAGGACCACTTGTTCAATCTGGCCTGGATCAGCCTTAATCCTTCCTAACTTCTCGTCCATTTTGGTAACAAGCTCAATGTCCTCACCAATCAATCGTCGGAGCATCTTATCCAGATTGGCCACCAATTGATTGAGGTCCAATATCTTGGGTTGAAGGACTTGCTTTCTACTGAAGGCCAGGAGTTGACGGGTCAGGGTGGATGCCCTTTCAGCTGCCCTTTTAATCTCAATGACATCTCCATATAAGGAATCCTCCTCATTGAGTTGGCTCAACATGAGGTCACTATAACCTGTAATGATGGTGAGTAGATTATTAAAGTCATGGGCCACACCGCCTGCCAACTGCCCGATGGCCTCCATCTTCTGGGCCTGTTGAAGCTGTTCCTGCAGGGAAATCCTCTCTTCTTCCGCCCTCTTTCTTTCAACAATCTCTTCCTTCAAGGCCTCATTGATTCTGGCCAATTCTTCAGTCCTTTTTCGGACCCTCTCTTCTAACTCGTCATGGGCTTTCTGGAGGGCCTCCTCCATCCGCTTTCGCTCATTGATCTCTTGGAGCATCTTTTGGTTGGCTATCGTCAACTCAGCATTACGCTCCTCAACTTTGTCTTGATAGGCCTTTAACCGGTCAAGCATATGGTTAAAGGCTAAAGAGAGGTCAGAGATCTCATCATGGGTTTCAATCTCTATGGAATGATCAAACTTTCCCTCAGCGATTTCTTGTGCCATCCATCTTAATTTCTTGATGGGAAGGGTGATCCTTTTAGTAATATATAAAGTGAGACCCACCCCTACAAAGACAATAAAAGAGGTGAAGAATAAGTTGGATAATAGAAATTGGCTAATGGTCTTTTGTAAATGCTCTTGGGTTAGACCCACTTGCACATATCCGATGACTTTGGGGTTAGCTCTCTCTTTGTCAAGGTTAAATATTTCTAAGGTCCTATCCGAATGATCACCGATGACAGGAACTTGGAAATCGATATAAAATTTTCGGTCCTGACGATTAATAAATTTTTGATAAAGGATTTGATTTGGTGAGTTCAATTTTTCATGAAGAAGTTCAGGGGGAAAGATCATGGTTGACTTAAAAAATTTATAAACCAGAGGAATCTTTTTCTTATTAAAGATGAATAAATATGCCATATTCGGATCAAATTCCAAGCCTTTAACCAGGCGTGAAAGAGACACCCAGTCCTCAGTATAGATGCCATATTCACTATTCTGAGACATCATGTTGGCAATAATTTTGCCGTGATTAAGTAATTCCTGGTTCGTCTTTTTGATTTCTCCCCAAATGATGAAAAAAGTAATTCCCAGGGATGTGGCTAAAATCAATGAAATCGTTAAAAGATTAAATTTAGTTGATAGCTTTATTCTCTTATTTCTTTTAAGATCCATAACTGCTACCCTAAAAAATCTGAGAAGCTTCTCGGATCACCTTCTCAGAGATCTTAATTTTCATCTGTTCTGCTGTTTTAAGATTCAAAGAATAGATCACCTTTCTGGGAGGTTTGGGAGAAATTGAATTCCCTCTCACCCCATTCAATAAACCAAGGGCCATCTCACCACACTGCACTCCTAAATCAATATAATCAGCTTCTAAAGCATAAAGTGCGCCTGCCTTCACCCAGGTTGATGAAAGTCCCTCAAAGGGAATCGATTCTCTGAAAGAGAATAGAAGGATATGTTTAGCGGTCTGTGGATTCAACACCAGCTCATCGGGTATCCCCCATAGGACTTCCACCTCCTTTGCTAAACGATTCAATGTATAAGGCAAAGCTTGGGGGGTATGGACTTCATTGGCCTTAAGATGGAATCCCATTTTCGGGGCAACCCTTAAAGCATTTTCTATCATGGCCTGATTCTCCTTAGGATGATAGATCACGCCTACGGTTCTGATGTCTGGCAGGATTTGTCGCAACCATTTAAACTGGGTCTCTGCAGGAAATTCGAGGAAGACCCCTGTTCCATTTGATGATGCCTTAAGAAGTTTTGGCCTCAAAATCATCCCAGCAAGGATAGGGATATCCTTTACTTCTTTGAGAGTGGCTTCAGTGGTGAGGGACCCTATAGTAAAAATTAAATGGGGTCTATTCATCTTAATTTTCTGAATGGCCTGTCCAACCCCTTCAGGATTCCCTTCCAGAGGATAGAGGTCATAATAAGCTGAAATCCCTTTGCCTCGAAGATAACTTTGAAAACCATCCAATACTTCATTAAAAGGCCAACCTGGATCACTGAGGAATACAGAAATTCTAAAGCTTCCAGCTTCTGCATCATGCCTGGAAATCCCGAAGATGAAGATCACCATCACCCCTAAGATCGTCAGGAATATTATTTTCAATGTGGAGATAGTCAATTTTCCTCTCAACTAAAAGGAATAGCTCAGTCTCAATCGATATTGGATCCCATCCTGTTCGATGACATCCTGTATATGTTCACCTGAACCTGGATCATCATACCTTTTATTAAAAAGGTTATATACACTGGCTGAAACTTCCAAGCCTTTGAGGATATTTTTCGAAAAAAGAGTGAGGTTGGTAATAAAAAATCCATTGGTTTTCTTGTTTGCCAGAGTCTTCCGACTGCTTGTGAATTGCTCCTCCACCCCAACAAAGAGTCTCTCCTTCAGGAACGGTAAGATCAAATTGAATTTTGCCAGATGTTTCGGTGAATTCGTTAGGGTTTCATTGGTAGATTCATCTTTTATCTTTTGAAAGGTATAACTGATATGTCCTTCTAAACCATTCTCCCATCTCCCTTCTAATTCAAGTTCAAACCCCTTGGCCTTTACCCTTCCCATATTTCGAAAGATCAAAAGGCCATCTCCAGGATCGATGGTTTGGGTGATGAGATCTTTGATATCATAATAAAAGATGGAGGAGGTCCCCCGGAGGTGAGCTCCAAAATATTGCTCATAAACCAATTCATAAGTATGAATCTCTTCAGGTTTCAGGTTGGCATTTGGCTTGGCTGAAAGTCCTATATCACTGTAATAAAGTTCATACACATTCGGTGGACGAAAAGCGCTTCCATAGAGAAGCTTAAAAATGGTTTTCTCATAAGGGTAGTAGACCAAAGCAATTCTTGGATGGGTTGATCCTCCAAAGGTCTTATAATGATCAAATCGAATCCCGGCATTTAAGATCAGATGACCAAGAATTGAGAATTCATCCTGAAGATAGAAGGCCCAATTGGTCGAATCCCTTCTATCATCAAGCAAAACAGTGAAGGGGAGTTCCACATAGTTCTTCTGATCTTGACGAAAATTATCATTCAGCTCTCCGCCTAAAACGACCTTATGCCTTTTGAGGAGGGTCTTGGCGAGCTTGAACTCTCCTCCCCACCACTGCCCCCGAGCAAAGTCCTTATTCTTTATGGAGCTGTAAATGTATTCCCCATGATAGGAATAGTCATCATAATAGAGGTGGGTTGAAAGATCCAACCCATTTTCAAAAAAATGTTCATATCTTAAATCAAGATATCCCCGGGCATCAATGGTCCAATTATGGGAATCATTAAAATCGGTATCATAGGAGGCCGTGGGAATTCCTTTTTTTCGATACCCATAGGCCCCATAGAGGGTCAAATCATGAAAGGAAATATTTCCAAAATAATTATAGGAGTGATCATCATCGCAGTCCTCTGCAACCCCAAAATTGGTCGTTGGATCAGCAAATTCCTTATAAAAGAGATGGGGATTTCCACGGCTGGTATAATAAGATCCTGAAAAAAGCATCTCTATACCGTTATGAAACTTATTCCCATAGCTTAGCCGGCCTTTATAAGTCTGGAAACTTCCCCATTCACCTGAAGCCTCAATCCCTTTTAGATCTCTTCCCCGTTTCGTAATGATATTGATCACCCCAAAAAATGCGTTTGCTCCATAGATCGAAGAACTTGGTCCTCGAATAATCTCAATCCGATCGATTAGCTCAATATCGAGGGGAAACTCTGTGCCTACAAAGGCGGTTTGATAGATATTGTCATTGATCCGATGCCCATTGATGAGAAGCAGGACTCGGGTATTATAATCTCCGGGTCGACTGAACCCACGGATCCCCACATAATGATAATTTCGATCATAAGAGATGAAGAATCCCCTTATACTTCGTAGGATATCTGCTAAAGTGCGATATCCGTACTTTTTAATTTCAGTGGCTGTGACAATACTAACCGACGAGGGAGCCTCTGTGACCTTCTGCTCATACTTGGAAGCCCCATAGACAGAAGGAATTTTTTGAAAAAGGATGGCCTCCTGGGTCCCTGTTCCAATGGAATCAGGGGAGATGGACTGTGGATAGGCTTTAAATGGAAAGAATAAATATAAAAAGGATAGAAGTATTATATATTTAAAACTCGTTATATCATTCTTCATCGATACCTTTTTCTACCAAACTTAAACCAGCAGACAAATGATAAATTTCAATATAGATAAGAATCGGCTAATATAATGTTTTTCTTAATTTTTAGGTGTAGGAAAAACGAGGAAGGAGGATTAAGAACTATCGAATCGTCCATCCAAGACTTCACGAACCTTTTGGGTTAAGGTGTTGATCGTGAAAGGTTTCTGGATATAAGGCCTCCCTCCTTTTAATATTTCATGATGGATGATTGGATTATCGGTGTAACCTGACATAAAAAGCACCTTCATTTCAGGTCGTTTCAATCTCAATTGATCTGCCAAATCCACACCATTCATCCCTGGCATGACCAAATCAGTTATTAGAAGATGGATTGGACGGCTGTTGCTCTCCTCCAACAAGCGTAAGGCTTCATCTCCTCTTGTGGCTTCCAGAATCGTGTACCCATTTTTCCCCAGAATGGTTCGAGCCACCTTTCTAACACTCTCCTCATCTTCAACTAATAGAATGGTTTCAGAACCTGGATAAGATTTCCCGGAAGAATCTACAGGTTCAATGCTTTTTCCATCTTCCTCCAACTGTGGCAGATAGATTTTAAAGGTTGTCCCCTTTCCTGGTTCACTATCCATCCAGATATTTCCACCGCTCTGTTTAACGATTCCATAGACAGTAGAAAGGCCTAGTCCTGTCCCCTTCCCTTTTTCTTTGGTAGTAAAGAAGGGTTCAAAAATATGCTCCATCACCTCCTTAGACATCCCCATCCCATCATCGCTGATGGATATCATCACATACCGTCCAGGTATTGCATCGATATAGGATCGGGTAAAGGATTCATCCCATTCCACATTTTCTGTGTGAATGGTAATTCTCCCTCCCTGCGGCATGGCATCCCTCGAATTGACCACCAGGTTGAAGATCACTTGTTCGATCTGCCCAGGATCGGCTTTGACTCTTCCCAAATCCTTAGACAAGATGGTCATCAACTGAATATCCTCCCCGATCATTCGGCGGAGCATCTTTTCTATATTTTGAATAAGACTATTAATATCTAAAATTTTGGGTTGAAGAACTTGTCTTCGGCTAAATGCAAGGAGTTGACGGGTCAGTGAAGCAGCATGCTCTGTGGCCTTCTTGATCTCTCTCATATCCTGGAAGATGCGACTCTTCTTATCGAGCTCTTCAAGAATTAAATCACTATAACCATTGATAACAGTCAGGAGGTTATTGAAATCATGGGCCACCCCACCTGCCAACTGTCCAATGGCCTCCATCTTCTGAGACTGAAGAAGCTGTTCCTGAAGGGATCTCATCCGTTCCTCTGCCCGCTTCTGATCCGTAATATCGGAGAGGAGGCTGACAGCTCCAATGAGGTTCCCTGAATGATCCAGAATGGGATCAACAGAGACATTGAACCATCGGTCGTTCATAGAGAGAATGGTTGTTTCACGTTGAAGGGTCTCTTTCATCCTTAAAAAAGGACAATTCTCTATAGGTTCTGACGTGCCAAGAATCGTTTCCCAGCAGGAACGATTAATGATTTCATGGAATGGTTTCTTTAAGAAATCTTTCATGGCCTTGTTACATCGGAGGATTCTTCCATCAAGATCGAGTAATGAAACAAAGTCGTGAATGCTATCAAAAGTAGTCCTCCACTGTTGAGCCGAATGAAGGAGAGACTCTTCTATTTTCTTTTTTTCGGTGATGTCCTGCATCATCCCAATAATATATTTTTTCCCATCTGAGGATTCAATTATACGGAGGTGATCATAAAACCATTGATAGGAACCATCTGCTACCTTTCTGCGATATTGATATTCCTGATATCCCTTCTTAAAAAGTTGTGGAAGATTAGTAAGTATTTTAGGGCAGTCTTCAGGATGGATCTGTTCAGGACAAAATAAAGGTTTGCCCATAAAATCCTTATGATCAAATCCTGTCACCTCTTTAACGTTATGGGTAATAAAGGAAGGGAGATAATCTCCTTCTCCACTTAGGGTATAGCTTACGATAGGCATAGATTCTAAGATGAGCGAAAGCTGTTGAGAAAGTTGTTTCAATCTCCTTTTCGTTTCAATAAGATCCGTCACATCATGGGCCACACCACTTACCACCCAACCCCCGTTCATTCTTTTACTCAAAATATTTTCGTATGCTATAATTCTTTTATCCCCTGAGGCTGTTTGAATGGACATTAAACCTCTTGAACCCCTTTTCTCTTTAATCTCTGAAAGATAATTATCAAATCGATCTCTCATCTCGGGAACAAGAATATCCCGGACATTCATCCTTAATAGGGTTTCTTTGCCATAGCCAAGAAATTCAACTGCCCCTTGATTTAAAAATAGGAATTTCCCCTCAAGGTCGTGGAGATAAAATAAGGTCTTAGTAAGTTCCAATAACTCTCCAAATGAACTTTCGATTATTTTTTTCAAATTCTTATCCTTTTCTTTAATGGTCTTATGTTGTTTGTTTGATATGAATGGCAATATTGGTGCCAATTGTAAAAAATTAAATTAACCAATTGATATTAAAGAAATATTTTGTATCATCCATAACCATCTGATACTGACAAAATATGTTACTATCGGACTTTTTGACAGAAAAAAATAATTGATTCTGCTTAGAAAATCAGGTAAAACCTTAACTGAACCATTCTTATCAAGTCTATGAAAGCTAACCTAAATCGCGCAGACTTAAAAAATAGAAAGAGGAGTATCCCATGGGAAAAGATTTAAAACAGACCACCCTCTATTCATGGCATAAAGAACATGGTGGGCAAATGATCGAATTTGCAGGTTGGGAAATGCCTGTCGCCTATTCCCCAGGGATCTTCGAAGAACATCTCAACACCCGAAAATATGGAGGCCTTTTCGATATCTCACATATGGGGCGTTTTATGATAAGGGGAATGGATGCTATTCCTTTTATGCAACATGTCTTAACAAACAATGTGATGGCCCTCGATCCAGGGATGGCCCAATATACCCTGATTCAGAACGAAGGAGGAGGAGCAATTGATGATGCCTACCTCTATCGTCTCGAGGAGGAGGCCCCTTCTCTCGAATCGAGATATCTACTCGTTGTAAATGCAGCTAATAAAGAGAAGGTTTGGGAATGGTTTCATATCCAAAGGAAGCAGTTTAAGAACATGGTGATTGAGGATAAGACCGATGAGATCGGAATGATCGCCTTACAGGGACCGAATGCAAAAAAGGTATTAGAAAAAATTCTATTAGAGGATCACACCAAGCTTCCTGATCCATGGAGAAATCGTTTAAAGGTCTGTGAGCTGGAGGGTGAGCATGTGCTCATCACCATCTCAAGAACAGGATATACTGGAGAACCCATATGTTTCGAATTGTTCTTACCCATGGAGAAGCTCAACCTCATATGGGAAAAGATCCTCAGGGCTGGGAAAGAGGAAGAGATCCTTCCTGTTGGGTTAGGAGCGAGGGATACTTTGAGACTCGAAGCCAGTCTTCCCCTTTACGGTCATGAATTGGGGATTGATCCCTTAGGGATAGAGATCCCTATTTATGCTGTCCCATCTGCTGCGAGGTTGGCCATGAGTTTCTCCACCTTAAAGGGGGATTTCATCGGACGGGATATCCTGAAAAGGCAATTCGAAGAGGTTACGGCAAGGGAGAGCGGAAAAGCTCTCCCCCCTAAGGAGAGACAGTTGGTTCCAAAAAGGATATTCCCGGTCACGATCCTTGGTGAAGGCATGATTCGAAAAGGGGATGAAGTTTTTGTGAAAGAGGAATTGGTCGGTCATGTGACCAGTGGGACCATGGTTCCCTATTGGGTTTTTTCTGATCGGGGCATCCTCTCAGAGCCAACGAATGAGAAGAAAACAAGGGCCATCGGGCTTGCCTATATCGATTCGGGTTTAAGAGAGGGGCAAAAGATTGAGATTCACCATCGGGGGAAAAGGTTTGAAGGCCTGATCGTCGAAAGACATATCTCCAGTGAAGCCCCACCGTATGCTCACCCCATCTTAGCTCAAAAACCAAAGAAAATGGTAGTCCCCACTGGAAGTTTAAGCGACCGGTGTCAGGGACTCATCCAACGGGTGGCTGAAAATAACCTTTGGAGACAGAAAGAGACGTTTAACCTCATCCCTTCAGAAACCACCCCCTCCCTCCTTGTAAGACTTCTCACCATCTCCGATCCATCAGGTCGTTATGCAGAGCACCGATTGATGAAGGCCTTCAAAGAAAGTGATGTCTTTTATTATCAGGGCACCCAATTGATTGGAGAGATCGAGGTTCTCCTTGCAGAGGAACTTCGACGATTTATCGGATGTTCAGAGGTTGAAGCAAGGGTGATCAGTGGCCAGATGGCCAATACCGCCATCTTTAGTGGGATCGTGGATTACTTGAATCGTTTAGATCGAAGGAGTGAGCGTCGAAGGATTAGAAAGGTGATGAACCATCATATCGGAAGGGGTGGCCACCTGAGTGCACAACCCATGGGGGCTTTAAAAGACTTTGTGGCCAACGATCCAATGACAGAGCGACCTGCAACCATCTCTTTTCCAGTCATGAAGGAGGATCTCTATCGGATTGATCTT